>JAMCVK010000043.1 GCA_023475225.1 Chloroflexota bacterium | reverse complement strand
AAGGGCTTGGTGATCAATGCCGATATCGCCGTCTCCGTGGCTGGCGTCGAGCTTTTGGGCATCAAGATAAGGGCATCCCTGGCCTCATTCGAAACAGCGGCCAGGTATGGCCTCGAATTTCCCTCAGGCACCCGGATGGAGACGCCTGCCTGGCGGGAGGCGCTGGTTGGCAAGGAGACTTGCCCCCAGTGCGGCAAACGAGCACCTGTCGAAGAACTAATGGGGGAAGGCTGCCCCTGGTGCGGCTGGCTAAGCGCCAGGGCAAAGCGGGGCAGGGCCGTTCCCTCTGACAATGGTCACCAGCGGGAGGAGATTCCTCAGTTAGAAGCTAGCTAGGGGATACTATGCAGAAAGGTAATAAGGAGTCTGAGATCATCGGCGGCACCCTCGACCTCTCCGGTCTCAAGATAGACCTGGGGAAACTCCTTTCTTCCCCAGAGGAGGTAAGGGGTCGGCTTGCAGAACTCAGGGAAAAGCTGAAGCAGGCTGGGGGGAGGGAGGTGCTCAGCGATGAGGAGTGGCGAAGGGGACAGACGAGCATCGGTAGGCATATCAGGACACACAGCAGCCTGGGAGAAAGGGAATACCATATAGAAACCAGCTCGCCAACCAGACGAAGAGGCCGCGGGAAAGTAGCGGAGCCGTCCGAAGTCGTTGAGCCAGCGGTAGACATTTTCTACGAGGATCAGGGGATCGTAATCGTAGTTGAGGTTCCGGGCGTGGAGCTGGCCGAGCTGGAGCTCAAGGTCGAGGGTGACGTTCTTTCCCTGTCCACGAAACCGGCCGCCCGCCACAGCTATCGGAAGGAGATCAGGCTGGGCTCCCAGGTCGAGGCGGACAGTTTGAAAGCGACCTGCCGAAACGGCATCCTGGAAGTCCACTTGCAGAGAACATCCTAGAGAGACAGCTCAGAACTATGGTAGTCGCTATCGATGAGAAGAGCCTGAAACACGGCGTGCTCGGGCTGGTAATCGCCCTTGTAGAGATAATAAGGGATGCCCTCAATCTTCAGGCCATGAAGCGCATGGAGGGCGGGAGATTGACTGAGGAGGAGATGGAAAGGCTGGGGCAGGCGCTCATGGACCTTGACACTGCCATCGAGGAGATAAAGAAGGAGCAGGGGCTCGCTGAGTCCGTGAAAGCGGTAAGGGATGGACTCGATGAAATCGTGGACGATGTCCTGGACAGGATGCTGAACCCCGAAAGATGGGGAGAGAGGAAATCGAGCAGAGGACTTAGAGATGCAATACCGTGACCAGACCAAGGCTGCGCCAGCCACCGAGGCCATCGTAGCGGGAGAGGGAAGATACCTCTATTGTGTTGCCGACGCCGGGGAAAGGGTGAACCTGGGGGCAATCGGCCTAGAGGGAAACGTGGTCTATACCATCCCCTCTAAAGACATCTGCGCCGTGGTGCACAATTGCCCGGCAGAGCCGTACCAATCAGACGACCAGGAAGTGGTGACGGCATGGGTAATGACACATCAAAAGGTGGTTGATGCCGCCTGGCAAAGGTGGGGCACAGTGCTTCCGTTGACCTTCGACACCATAATTAAAGGGGACGCCACCGAGCGAAAGGTGCAGGATTGGCTCGAGCAGGAGTATAAAGGGCTCAAAAGGAAAATCGAGAGGGTGAGAGACAGGGCCGAGTATGGGGTGCAGGTCCTGTGGGACCCCAAGGTCATTGCCCAAAAACTGACCCAAACAAGCCCGGAAATAAAAAAACTGGAACAGGAAATCGAAACTAAGTCCAAGGGCCTGGCCTACATGTACCGGCAGAGGCTGGAGAACATCATCAAGCGCGAGATGGAGACCAAAGCAGACGAGTGCTTCAGGGATTTTTACAGCCGCATCAGGAAGCATGCTGACGATATTCGTGTGGAAAAGACGAAGGGAGCAGAGCAGGACTTGCAGATGATCATGAACCTCTCCTGTCTGGTCCGTAGAGACAAGTACACAGGGCTGGGGGGGGAGCTGGACAAGATCAATCAGCTGGAGGGCTTTTCGGTGCGTTTTACGGGACCCTGGCCTCCCTATAGCTTTGTAGGAGGTGCCTGATACAGGTAGCTATGGAGCCAATCCGCAACTCGCACGCTACCCTGGTGGACCTGTTGGACAGGGTGCTGGATAAGGGGCTGATAATCCATGCCGACCTCATCATCTCCGTTGCTGGCGTTCCCCTTATCGGCGTGAACCTGCGGGCTGCCCTGGCTGGGATGGAGACCATGCTCGAGTATGGGCTGATGAAGGAGTGGGACGAGCGCACGCGGGCCTGGGAGAGCAAGCACAGAGAGAAGAAAGAGGTCGCCGCGTTGTCGGGCGAAGATATCATCCTGGAGAGGCAGGGAATACCAGGTCGGGAGAGATGACCAGAGCAGTTGGCATCGACCTGGGGACAACCTACACCGTCGCGGCCGTTATCGAAGATGGCCGGCCCAAGATCATCCCCAACGCCGAGGGTCAGCGGCTGACGCCCTCGGCTGTCGCTTTCTGCAGGGATGGGAAACCTCTGGTGGGGCAACTGGCCAGGAGGCAGGCGGCGGCTAACCCCGAGAGGACAGTCTTTTCGATCAAAAGGCGTATGGGCTCCGATTATAAGGTAGGGATCGGTGAAAGGAAATACACACCTCAGCAGATCTCCAGCTTAATCCTGCGGAAGGTCAAGACGGATATAGAAGAACGCCTGGGCGAGAAGGTGGAGAAAGCCGTGATCACCGTGCCCGCCTATTTCAGCGACCCCCAGCGCCAGGCGACCAAGGAGGCGGGCCTTTTGGCCGGCCTGGAGGTCATTCGGATCAGCAACGAGCCCACCGCCGCTGCCCTGGCCTACGCTCTTGACCGCGAAGATATCCATACCGTTCTGGTTTGGGACCTGGGTGGTGGCACCTTCGATGTCTCTATCCTCGAACTGGAGCAGGGCATCTTTGAGGTAAGAGCCGTCAGCGGCGATACCTGGCTGGGTGGGGATGACTATGATCGGCGCCTGATGGACTACCTGGCAAAGTGCTACAGAAAGGACTACGGGGTCGACTTCCCCGGGGATGGAATGGACTGGCAAAGGCTGAGGGAGGTCGCCGAGAGGGCCAAAATAGACCTTTCCACAGCGTCGTCAACCTCCATTTACTTGCCGTTTAGCGGCGGGGAGTCGGTTGCCCCGACGCACTTGAGGGCAGCCTTGACCAGAGAGAGGTTCCAGGAGCTGACTCGAGACCTGCTGGAGAGGATGGTCCCTCCCACCCGCCAGGCTCTGGCCGATGCGGGGCTGGAGCCTCGAGATATTGACCGAGTGATCCTGGTGGGAGGAGCCACCAGGATGCCAGCGGTCCGAGAACTAGCCAGGCAACTCCTGGGGAAGGAGCCCTACCAGAGCATCAATCCCGATGAGGTCGTGGCTCTGGGTGCGGCCATTCAGGCCGGGATGCTGCTTGGCTTAATCGAGAAAGCGGTTGTTCTCGACGTACTTCCTCTCTCGCTGGGCATCGAAACTCAGGGCGGCCTCTTCACCAGGATAATCCGTAGAAACACCCCGCTACCAGCCTCCGCGGCGCGGATCTTCACCACCGCAGCCGATAATCAGACCTCGGTAGATATTCATATACTGCAAGGGGAGCGAGAACTCGCCGTCAACAACATATCGCTGGGCCGCTTTCAGCTAGAGGGCATTCCCCCACTATTGAGGGGAGTGCCCAAGATTGAGGTCACCTTTGATGTTGATGTTGATGGCATCCTCCACGTATCCGCCACCGATCTATTAACCGAAAAAACCGAAAGTGTGAGAGTTGTCTCCTCAAAAGGGCTTCGCTCTGAGGACATACGGCGCATGATCAATGAGGCAGAAGCCAGCAGCGGAGAGGTTCAGAAGGGAGGGCACAACCTATAGTCACATCCCCTTCTCCTGAAAGGAGAAGGGGATAAGGGGGATAAGGGGGATAAGGGGGATGAGGGCGTCTTTCCCTACAACAGGAGGGAAAGGAGGTCAAGGGAGAACCCCCCCCTCCTTAGAAGTCCTGAAGGCCCCACCTCGAAGAGTCTTCGACCCAGCCTATATCCACCATTTCTCGCAGATGGGGGCGTGCAGAGTCTGCGTTCGGCGGACGGGGGGTAGTCCAGAAGGGGGCAGGGGGATGAGGGTATCAACCAACATGAAACGAAAAATCCTTATCGCCGATGACGACGAATACCTGCGCCGCTTGGTCGAGGCCACGCTGGCTGGAGAAGAATTCGAGATCACCCATGCAGTCAATGGCGAGGAGACCATCCTGCTGGCCCACCTGGAACAACCCGACCTTATCCTGTTGGACATAATGATGCCTAAGGTTGATGGCTATGCCGTTTGTCACATCCTCAAGAGTGATCCGCTCACCTCGAAGATAAAGATTGTGATGCTTACAGTCAAGAGCAGCGCCGCCGATAAGGAATTGGCCGAACAGGCAGGCGCTGATGACTACTTCAGCAAGCCTTTCAGTCCTACCGCCCTGCTCAACAGGGTGCATGACATCCTCTCTTGAGAGATCCATAGATATGGGCCCCAAATCCCCGTTGTTCGACAGTTTTAGGTCAAGAGTATTGACATTTGATTAAACATATGTTATAATATGGGCGCATGGGGAGGGTGAGTGTCTATGGAAGAAGAAAGGATCAAGAAATTCCGCCTGGAGCTTGGGCTATCTCAGGAGAGGTTTGCCCGCCTGCTCGGCGTCTCGCTACAGACGGTAAGGCGCTGGGAAGGGGGTCTCACCAGGCCACTGCCCATTATAAGTCTCAGGATAGAGGAACTGCAAAACCAAATAAAAGACCAACGCAAGAGGGGAGGCATTCCAATGAGCGCAAAAAGAAAGGAACCTGGAGAGGGAATTGAGTTCAGCGTTGGCGGCCTGTTCAAGGGGCTCGGCGGCCTCTTTGACCTGGTCTCCAAGATGGCTGAGGAGGGTAAGGAAGAATACACCCGCTCCGGGGAGATTAGAGGTCCAGGCGACAAGGTTAAGGGTGTATATGGCTTCAGTGTAAAGATAGGTCTGGGCGGAAAGCCGATCATTGAGCAGTTTGGCAACATCCGGGCAACGGAGGAGGGCCCAGTGGTGGCGGAGGTCCGCGAACCACTGGTTGACGTGCTTGACGAAGGCGATCACTTAGTGATAATCGCCGAACTTCCTGGCGTGGAGGCCAATGACATTCATGTGGAGGTCAAGGAGGATATCCTGGCCCTCACAGCTGAGGGAAAGGACCGGAAATACAGCAAGGAGGTCTTACTCCCCTCGCCAGTCGATGCCGACACTATGGTCTCCTCTTACAAGAATGGAATCCTCGAGATAAAGCTCAGGAAAAAGAAATAATCTTGTCCACCTGGACGAGGAGGGAAGGGATGGCGCAGGTAAAGGGGGAAACGTTAACTCTCAGGGTAGCCGAGGCCCTGGCCAAGGATGTAGGCCGAGCGCTGGCCAGGCTCGACCCTCAGGATATGGCCAGGATGGGGGTTGAGGTGGGAGATATCATCCAAATCATCGGCAAGAGACCTACGGTAGCCAGGGTTATGCCGGCTTACCCCCAGGATCGGGGCAAAGGCACGGTCCAGATAGACGGCATCACCCGCGAGAATGCGCAAACTGGTTTGGGGGAGAGAGTACAGCTCCGTAAGATAGAGTATGAAAGTGCCAGCACTGTAATCCTCGCTCCCATGACCTCCTCGAGCACTTTTGTAAGGGAGAAGGACAGAAAATACCTGGGAAGGCTTCTTGAGGGGTTGCCTGTGACCCCAGAAGACAAGGTAAGGGCTACCTTGCTGGGCAGCCACTATCAGGAGTTCTTAGTCGCGGACGCTAGTCCAAAGGGCGCCGTGGCAATCGGTCCCCTCACCACCATAAAGGTGAAAGGTGAGGCTACGGCTGGCAAGGAGAAAACCGGTGTGACCTACGAGGACATCGGTGGGCTCCAGAGGGAGATTCAAAGGATAAGGGAGATGATCGAGCTTCCCTTGAAGTATCCCGAGCTCTTCGAAAGGTTGGGGATAGAGGCTCCCAAGGGGGTGCTGCTCTATGGCCCGCCGGGGTGTGGGAAAACGCTGATAGCCAGAGCGGTAGCCAACGAAACTGATGCCTATTTTGTCCACATAAGCGGCCCTGAGGTCATCCACAAGTTCTATGGGGAAAGTGAAGCACATCTGCGCGCTATCTTCGAGAAGGCCAAGGAGAACGCCCCCGCCATAGTCTTTCTGGACGAGATCGACGCTATAGCCTCTAAAAGGGAGGAGATCCGGGGAGATCAGCAGGTGGAGCGCAGGGTTGTGGCCCAGCTCCTGGCCCTGATGGATGGCCTGAAATCAAGGGGGCAGGTGATCATTATCGGGGCTACCAATATACCGAACGTGCTCGATCCAGCCCTGAGGAGGCCGGGGAGATTTGACCGCGAGATCTCCATAAGCATCCCAGATAAAAATGGAAGGCTGGAAATACTGCACATCCATACCAGGGGAATGCCCCTGGCCTCCGATGTGAATTTAGAGAAGCTCGCTGAAATCACTCACGGCTTCGTGGGCGCTGACCTGGAGGCACTATGCCGGGAGGCAGCGATGACCGTTTTGAGAAGGATAATGCCCAAGATCGAGCTGGACGCAGATTACATCCCCTACGAACTGCTCTCGGGGCTAGATGTCCGCATGGACAATTTCCTCGAGGCGCTGAAGGAGATCGAGCCCTCAGCTATCAGGGAGGTCTTCACCGAGATCCCCGATGTGTGCTGGAGCGATGTGGGCGGTCTGGAGGAGGCCAAAAGGGTGCTCATGGAGACCATCGAGTGGCCGCTCAAGTATCCAGAGGTATTTGAGCAGGCCCATACCAGGCCGGCTAAGGGCATCCTACTCAGCGGGCCGCCGGGCACAGGCAAGACCCTTCTGGCCAAGGCTGTAGCCAGCCAGAGCCAGGTGAACTTCATCTCAGTCAAAGGGCCGGCACTGCTCTCCAAGTGGGTTGGCGAGTCTGAGAGGGGCATTAGGGAGATCTTCAGGAAGGCCAGACAGGCCAGCCCCTGTATCATCTTCTTCGATGAGATAGATGCCATTGCCCCTGTTCGAGGGACCAGTGCCGATTCCCACGTTACCGAGCGGGTGATCAGTCAGTTCCTCACCGAGCTTGATGGGATAGAGGAGCTCAAAGGGGTGGTGGTCCTGGCTGCCACCAACAGGCCCGACATTATCGATCCGGCCCTTCTGCGGGCCGGCAGATTTGACCTGCGCCTTGAGCTGCCTCTCCCTGATGACAAAGCCCGGCTGGAGATATTCAGGATTCATACAAGGGGCAAACCCCTGGCCAGCGATGTCAACCTTGGAGCACTGGCCAGTGCTACCGAGGGTCTGGTAGGGTCCGATATAGAGGCTATCTGCAGGAGGGCATCCATGCTAGCGATCAGGGGGTTTATCGATGGGCTCGGTCCGAAACCCGAAGCAGCAGACCTGGCCACTTTTAGAATAACCGCCGAGCACTTCATGGAGGCACTTAAGAGCAGCGAGCAATAACCGTGAGAAAACTATTATATGTCCCCATAATCCATAGTGAAGCGGATCTGGGACGTCTAGGCCCTACCATTGAAAGGAGAAGCGCTGCTCTCTATGGCGAAAGACGATGGGCAGAGCACAAAGAAACGATGGCCAGATTCTGGGAGAGCGTGGCGGAGTATCTCCTATCGCTTGACGTAGCCAGACTTAAGATCTATCAAGACGGACTCGCCGCCGATGGAGAACTGGGCCGGAGGATCATCGCGGAGGCAGCCAGAAGGAGCAGCGAAAATTATCAGATCATCCTCGATCTGATCAAAAAGGGAGCGGAGATACGAAAGACGGAGGACACCTCCCTTCTCGTCCAGGAGTACGAAGATATGGCCAGACGCACCAGTGAGACGGCAGCGGAAACGATTTCCAGCCACTATCGATCAAGGATGCACCAGGATCACCTTACGGAGGAGAGGGATAGGTTCACAGCTAAAACCATCAATGAGACCTTGACGGAGGGGGAGGTAGGCATTCTCTTTATGGGAGCTTACCATAATGTGCTCGCTCATCTTGCCGGGGATATCGTGGTGGAACAAGTAAAAGAGATCGGGAAGGTGAGGGACTACTTTCGCCAGCTCCTCTCCAGGCGCGATGAAGAAAAGATTCGGCAACTGGCTCGCTACCTGACCGCACCCATACTGGAGTCTCGGTCCTAGCAGAATGTCACGCCCCCAAATCGGCCATGTCCCACTTGCATGGGACACCACGAAGGATGAAAACCCTAATGCCGGTTGCCAGCGGCACCGCGAAGTACGAAAAAATGACTGCGCTGGTTGGCGAAGGAGCACGTAAGGTCCGAGCCTTGTCCCCCGACACCTCCCAGGCTGGGGCAAGCCCCAGCGCTACGTGGATTCTCACCCGGCGCCTCATCCAATCCTTGGGATACAGGTTTACCCTGGAGACCAGCCCCCCGACTACGTGGATTCTCACTCGGCGCCGCATCCAATCCTTGGGATACAGGGTTACCCTGGAGGCGGCCTGAGGCCGGTATTTTCATATCAAGCCCTCCCTGATAGGATATGCGCAAGATAATCCTATTATTTTGGCCCTTGACAAAAATAATAATATCTGTTATCATTATTAATAAGGGGACGAATAGTGAAAAGGTATCGAAACACAAAACAAAAACAATGCCTACTTAGAGTGCTAAGGGGAACTACAACGCACCCTCCAGCCATCTGGGTATACGAACAGGTCCGTCAGGAGATCCCCAGCATCAGCCTGGGAACAGTGTATCGTAATCTAGAGCTGCTCAGCAGAGAAGGACAGGTGCAGCGCCTTGATACCCGTCACCCTGAGAGCCGCTACGATGCTAACGTGAAGCTGCACTATCACTTCGTCTGCCTTACCTGTGAACGGGTGTACGATGTTCCCCTCCCCCCTCACCGTGAACTGGAGGCGGAGGCTGAACAGATCAGTGGGCATAAAGTCGGTGAACACGTTCTTATGTTCTACGGAACCTGCAAAGATTGTCTCAGTACTCAAGGCAAAGACAGGACAGCCCAATAGGCTGCCTTAGTCCTAAATAAATTTTCAAGGAGGGTTAACAATGTCATTAGAGGAGTATGTGCAAAAGAACATCGATGGTGAGACCTGGGAAGTGACCCACTACCTGGCTATGGCCTACAAGGCCGATGCCGAGGGGCTTGGAGAGGTGGCCGAAGCTCTGCGCCGCATCGCCTGGGACGAAGCCAACCACGGGGCGCGCTTCCTCTACCTGGATGGACGGATTGGCGACCTCAAAGCCGAAATCACCAAGATGCTTGAGGGGGAGAGAAAGGCCTATACCGGCAAACACGACGGTATGAAGGCCGCCCTGGAGCGAGACAAGAAGGAGGTCGGCTCCTGGTTCGATACGGCCGCCCATGACGAGGACCGCCACGCCCACATTCTGGAAGGCATCCTCGCCCGACATTTCAAGTAAACGGCAAGCGGGGGACAAGCCCCCGCGCTACATCTTGGGGTGAATCGGGATACACCCTAGACCTATCCCCCCTTCTCCCGCAGGGGCACTGGGGAGGTCAAGGGGCCCTTCTGTGGAAGGACTCCAAGGAGTCCTTCCACAGAAGGATAGGGCTCCGACTCGAAGAGTCTTCGACCTAGTAGGGGCGACCGGCCGGTCGCCCCTACTCTTCCCCCTCTCCCGTCCTTCCCGTCCGGGAAGGATGGGAGAGGGGTCAGGGGGTGAGGGTAAAAAAACATCCACCCCTTACATTAGAGTCCCTACGGGCGAGGAGATAGTCGTGGTATCTGTCCAAAATGGGGAGTGTCCCAGTCCTTTGCGAATAACGTGCGCAGCGCTGGCCTTGAAGGAGACAAGAACCGACCTCCCCTCAGCCAGAGATAGGTCGATGAAGGACTGCTTAGTGATCAGGGCCACGATAGGGAAACCGCAATCGACCTCCACCCGAAATTGGGACCCCAACGGTGTGATCCTCCGCACCACTCCCCTTAGGTTATTGCGCATGCTTGAGCGAGAGGGCTGATCGTCGCTGGGGGCGATGATGACGTCTTCCGGCCTCAAACAGACCAGCACATGTTCCCCAATAAGGTACTCCCCAACAACCTCAATCCTCTTATCTCCTATCTCCACACCAGCCAACCCATCCTTCTGCACACGGACACAACCCGGGAGGATCGTCTCCACACCAACAAAAGCGGCTACCGCTTCATCAGCCGGTGAGGTGAAGACCTTCTGGGGTGTATCCAGCTGGAGGATTCGGCCATCCATCACGACCGCTATCCTATCCCCCAACATGAGCGCCTCCGTTCGGTCATGCGTGACAAAGATGACCGTCATCCTCGTCTCCGCCAGGATACGATCTAAATCGCCGATCAAGGAGCCTTTACTAGGGGAATCCAGGCCTCCAAAGGGCTCGTCTAGCAAGAGGATCTCAGGCTCTAAGACGAGGGCTCTGGCCAGGCTGACCCGCTGGGCCTCGCCACCAGAGAGGGTGCGCGCCGAACGCCGCTGCAAATGGGCTATCCCCAGCCGTTCCAGCCACTGCTGTACCTTTTCTCTCGTCGCCTCTCGGGATACCCCGCGGAAGTGCAGCCCTGTGGCCACGTTATTGAAAACAGAAGTATCGCGCAGTAGAGCCTCCTGGAAAACGATGGCCAGGCGCCGGCGAAGGGCAAGGAAATCACTGTGGGGATGGACAGGCTGGCCATCGAAGATTATCTCTCCAACGCTAGGACGTTCCAGCAGAGCCAAAACCCGTAGGAGCGTGCTTTTACCGGAGCCGTTTGGTCCAATAATGGACAGAATCTCTCCCCGTTTGATGCTCAGGTGAGGGATATCCAGCACTGTCTGGTTACCATACCTCACCTGCACAGTCTTGATCTCAAGGATAGATTCTCTCACGGCAACCTATTACGCTGCTGGATAATGGTAAGAGCCATATTAACCGTATAAGCCAGGAGCAGCAGAATAATTGAGAGGGCGATAGCCATCCCAAAATTGCCCCGCCCTGTCTCCATCGCCGTGGCCGTAGTGAGCACCCTGGTTTGTCCCATGACGTTTCCTCCCACCATCAGCGAGGCTCCGATCTCCGATATCACCCCTCCAAAACCGGCCATCACCGCGGCCAGTAAGGGTAGCCTGGCCTCTCGCAGGAGAACCCAAAGGAGCTGCCAGTATGAGGCCCCTAATCCTAGCATCTGTAGCCGTAGCCTGGGATTGATCTGTCCGATGGCCGCCGTGGTGATGCCAGTGACGATGGGTGAGGCGATGATCCCCTGAGCGACCACCATCGCCGCCGGCGTGTAAAGGAGATGCAGAAAACCGAAGGGACCGCTGCGCCAGAGCATTATGCTGACGAAGAGCCCCACTACCACCGGCGGTAGTCCCATGCCGGTATTAACCAGGGTCAGGAAAAAGCCCCGCCCCCGAAACGAGGCTAAGGCCAGGTAAGTGCCCAATGGTACGCCCACAAGCACGCTAATCAGTGTGGCCACCCCTGATACCTGGATGGAGAGGAGGGTGACGCGAATCATTTCTGCATCCCGGTGCAACATCAATAAGATGGCCTGCTGAATACCCTCCCAAATCAGATCCATAGCTCAACCTCCCCGATAAAGACCTCTTGCTTAACTGACCGGTTCCTTCTTCCCGGCATCAGGGAAGAAGAGGGGCTGGCCATATTTGTCCACACCGAAGTTCCTGACAATCTCCTGAGCTTCTTTAGAAACCATATAATCAGCGAAGGACTTACCCCCGACGTGGTTCACCTGAGGGTGCTTTTGAGGATCAACCTCGATGACGTGGTAGATATTAAGCAGAGCTGGCTCTTTCTCCACTAAGATTTCCAGACGAAGCGTCCTCTTGAGGGCCAGAAGGGTGGCCCGATCGGTAAGGGTATAGCCATCTTTCTCGGAGGCGATGTTCAGCGTCGCCCCCATGCCCTGGCCGGCCTCCTGGTACCACTGCCCCGACGGTTGTATGCCGGCCTTCTTCCAGAGACTCTTCTCCAGCGTATCGGTACCGGAGTTATCGCCCCGAGAGATGAAGATGTTTTTGTGCTCGGCTATTTTCTGGAATGCCTCGATAGCCATCTTACTCCCCTTTATTTTGGCCGGGTCAGCAGGTGGGCCAACGATGACGAAGTCATTGTGCATCACCAGACGGCGGTTGATCCCATGTCCATCGGCCATAAACTTCTTCTCCAACACCGGAGCATGCACTAATACTACATCGGCCTCCCCCCTGGCCGCGACGGCCAAGGCCTGACCAGTACCCAGGGAAAGGGGCTTCAGCACATAGCCTGTCCTCTTTTCGAAATCAGGCACCAAAACATCCAGCAGCCCTGAATCCATGGTGCTGGTGGTAGTCGCCAGAATGACTTCCTTGTTGACAGGCGCTGCTGAAGTAGACGGCGCGCCTGGTGTCGTTCCTGGTGCGGCTGAGGGTAGCGATGAGGCCAGGCTGCAACCGACCAGCAAGGACAATGTTATGATCAGGACCGACGAGAGAACGACGAACCTTCGCATTTTATTCACGTCTCCTTATGGAAAAGTACATCGATGAGAGGTACATCGATGGTTAGGATAATTTTAGCATAACGATGGCCAAAAAATCAAGCTACACCTGGAGAGGTTCGTAGGGGCGACCCTGCGGAGCCCCTACTTCGGGCTTTTTCCTACAGAGGGAGGGCACATCCGAAAGACCCTTATCAGGCTGCGCCCCCTGGGAACCCCCGTTGCTCAACCATCTCACCTGCCTCCCTAAGTGACATTCTCGAAGATGGTAGCCAGCCCCTGTCCACCGCCGACACATAGCGTTACCAATCCATACCTGGCCCTTCTTCTTTGCATCTCGTAGATCAGCTTAACCGTCAGAATACAGCCAGTGGCGCCGACGGGATGCCCGAGAGCGATGGCCCCACCATTAACATTGAGCTTATCGGGATCAATATCTAACTGTCTCATAACCTCTACTGCCTGGGCCGCAAACGCCTCGTTCAGTTCGATCAAATCGATATCGTCAAGGCTGAGCCCAACCTTGGCTAAGACCTTTCGTGTGGCCGGCACAGGTGCTATGCCCATGATCTCCGGTTCAATTGCGACTGCGCTTGAGGCTTTAATAATCACTTGCGGCTTAAGTCCCAACCTAGCAGCCTTACTGGAAGACATCACCACCGCCGCCGCCGCGGCGTCATTTATGCCTGAAGAGTTGCCGGCTGTAACAGTGCCCCCCTGCTCCTTAAAAGCCGGCTTTAGAGCAGCCAGTCTCTCTAAGGTAGTTTCGGGTCTGGGATGCTCATCGGTATCTACGATTCTAGCTTCCTTCTTTTCCTTGATCTCCACCGCGACAATTTGATCCTTAAACCGACCTTCCTGGATGGCGCTGACAGCCTTCTGTTGGCTCCCCAAAGCAAAGCGATCCTGATCCTCACGTGAGACACCAAATCGTTCAGCCACATTCTCTGCGGTCATACCCATATGGTATCTTTGGAAGGGATCACTGAGAAGGGTAACCAAACCATCCTCAAGGACAGCATTGCCCAGACGATAGCCCCAGCGAGCCTCTCTCAAGTAGAAAGGTACCCCACTCATATGCTCAACACCGCCAGCCACGATGACCTCAGCCTCACCGGCCCGGATCTTTTCTGCGGCGCTGACGATCGCTTGCAATCCAGAGCTACAAAGGCGATTCACTGTATAGGCCGGGACGGTGACAGGCAATCCCGCATAAACAGCGCAAGTCCTGGCAATGAAGGCATCCTCTGCTATCTGCCCTACGCAGCCAAAGATCACCTCATCGATCTCCTCCTTTGGTACGCCAGTCCTCTCTACGACCGCCCTGATAGCGATAGCCCCCAATTCTCTGGCCGAAAGATCCTTGAACGAACCACCGAACCTACCTATAGGTGTTCGTACTCCACCAACGAGGACAACATCCACCATTTCCTGCCTCCAATGTAGATTAATACCACTTTGAATGGACTACTTGCTGTAATTGTAAAATCCTCTACCCGTCTTCCGGCCAAGATGACCAGCCCGGACCATGCGACGTAGGAGCGGAGCAGGACGGTATTTATCCCCTAGCTCTTTTTCAAGCACCTCCATAACGTTTAATAAGATATCCGCTCCGATCAAATCGATCAAGGCCAGGGGGCCAATGGGATGATTACAGCCCAAAGTCATGGCCGTGTCCACCGCCTCAGGGGTATTACCATCCATGACACAGTAGACCGCTTCGTTCATCATTACATCTATAATGCGGCTGACAATAAAACCAGGATAGTCCACAGCCACTACTGGCGTCTTACCCAGCGCCATGGACAGATCCTTAAGATGTTCTACCGTCTCGTCTGAGGTACATTGGCCCGGAATCACCTCCACCAAGCGCATAACCGGTGCTGGGTTAAAAAAGTGCATGCCGACCACCTTATCTGGTCGCTTCGTCGCCGCGGCTATGGCTGTGATCGACAGAGAAGAAGTGTTAGAGGCCAAAATCGTATGCGGTGGACACAGGGCATCTAACTTCCCAAATACCTCCTTTTTGAGTTCCAGGTTCTCAAAAACAGCCTCTATAACTATGTCAGCTGTAGCTGCGGCATCCAGGCCGGCCGATGGGGTGATCCTGGTCAAAGCGGCCTCTTTAACCTCAGCAGGGATCTTTCCTTTATCCACCATACGCTGCAAGTTTTCGCTGATGATGGACAAGGCCCGCTGGGACAGCTCTTCTCTCGTATCAGTCAACGTCGTTTTGTACCCTGCCTGGGCGACCACCTGGGCGATACCCCCACCCATTTGGCCGGCTCCAATTATAAGAATATGCCTGATCTCCATCGGTTATAATCTCCTTTCCCTAAAACGCGCCGAGCCGCTTCTGAGTCCCTCGAACCTTCTCATAGCTTCATCCGCACATCGAGGGCATCCCGCAGTCCATCTCCGACCAGATTGAGTCCAAGCACAGCAATCATGATGGCTATGCCAGGAAAAGTAGCTATTTGAGGAGCTATGCGCAGATAGGCACGCCCCGTGCTCAGCATAGCCCCCCATTCCGGAGTGGGGGGTTGTGCCCCAAGACCCAAAAAACTGAGCCCAGAAACGGTCAATATCGCTGTAGCGCTGTTCAGGCTTGCTTGCACGATGATTGGTGTCCAGGAATTAGGCAGGATATGCTTAACCAAAATCCGCATACCAGTAGCGCCCAATACGCGGGCGGCCTGCACAAAATCTAATTCCTTGGTCACCAAGACCGAGGCGCGCATCAGCCGGACATAGGCCGGAACCGACACGATGCTAACCGCAATGCATACGGGAATAAGCCCAACCCCTAGTGCGGCCGTGATAGCTATGGCCAGGAGCAACCCTGGAAAAGCTAACAATACATCAGTTGACCGCATAATCAGATTGTCGACTAATGTTCCACAATAACCAGCCATCAATCCCAAAGGAACACCAATGACCAGGGCTAATACTACCCCGGCAACAGCCACAGAAAGTGAGATGCGGGAGCCATAAATTATTCTACTCAGGATATCTCGGCCGAATTCATCTGTACCCAGTAAATGCTTGCCACTGGGCATTTGCAAGGCCTCATCAAGATTCTGCCGTATGGGGTTGTAAGGAGCTAGATAGGGAGCAAAAATGGCCGTAAGTATGATCGCACTTAACAGAATACATCCCAGGATAGCCGTGCGGTTTTTCAGCAATCTCTTCAGGAATACTGCTCTCGCCCTGCGGACCGGCTTCATTTCCGAGGACAGGGAGGAAAACTTCGTTAGATCGGTCTCCAATTTCGCTGCTGATCCTTCCATCATTTTCTCAGATTCTCAGCGATAACGTATCCTTGGATCCAGGTAGGCGTAAAGTAAATCAACCACAAGATTAACAAGCACAAAGGTAGTGGCCATCAGAAGAACGCCTCCCTGAACGATGGGAAAATCTCTGTTCTTGATCGAATCTACCATCAGTCTGCCCAGCCCTGGATAGGCGAAAACAGTCTCTACAATCACGGCCCCGCCTAAAAGGAAACCAACCTGCAGGCCAACCATGGTCACGACAGGAATCAAGGCATTTTTTAGAGCGTGGCGGTAAACAACTAGCCTCTCTCTTAAGCCCTTCGCCCTGGCCGTACGGATAAATTCCTGTCCCAGCACATCAATTAGAGTTGCCCTGGTCATACGCGCCACTATGGCCGTGGTGTATGTGCTGAGGGTTATCGCTGGTAAAACGAGGTTCTTCCAACTGCCGGCCCCAGCTGAAGGAAACCAGCGGAGTTGTTCGCAGAAGACGAGCATCAACATCAGCCCAAACCAGAAGGCGGGCATAGATATACCTGTAACCGAAACTATACTGCATAGATTATCAAGGATGGTATTCCGTCGTATGGCCGCGATGATGCCCAAGAAGAGTCCAAGGGTGACCGCCAGACACATGCTGGTTACCGCCAGCTGCACAGTAGCCGGGTAGCGAGCCATGACCTCCATCACTACCGGGGCGCGTGAATAGACCGATCGTCCCAGATCACCGTGCAACACGGCGTTTAAATAGATCAAATATTGTACAACGAGTGGTTTGTCCAGGCCGAGCTGGTGACGAATAGCAGCCACCTGCTCATCAGTGGCGTCTAATCCGGCATAAATTCTGGCTACGTCGCCAGGAACAAGGCGCACTAAGATGAATATTACGATGGAAACGCCCAAAAGTATGGGCACTAACAACAATAATCTGGTAATAATATAGCGGCTCATTTTTGATGGTCACTTTCACGCGCTGGATCCATACAGTGAGGCACCCTGGTCTGAAGGTCAATCAACTAATATACTGCTGAGCACCTTTCCCTCTGACTGTCTTGGGGGCTGGAATCCAAGCAAATGAGCTAGCATAGGCACGATATCTACAGTCCAGGGGGGAACGGCACATCTGGCTCCCTTCCTGATGCCAGGGCCAGCTATGATCATAGTTCCTTGGACAGAGCAGCCACAGTGCTTTGCCCCCGGCAAATAGGAGACATGGATCCCCTGGATAGGCACACCACGGGAAGAGGTCGTCTTTATACCGCCCGTTACTGTCTCAAATCCGCTTACTGGTATCAGAGCTGGGTCTACGGGACCTGTGCTAATAATGGCCAATTTATTCGTATACCCTGGCCGGAAATAATATATTATGTCCCCAACCCTATCCCCCCACTGCCCCAGAATGCCTGCCTCCTCCCTGCGCAGGCACAAGGCGATTGGGCACTCGTCCGTCTCGGGGTCCTTCACGGCGTACAGCGTCTTGATGACCTCGCTGCACACCCGCTCATATTCTTCTCCAGGTTCAACGATGCCATAGGGATCTCTACCTTTCAAGTTTACCCAGATGTTCTGAGCCAGTGGATGATCACCAAGAACCACCTTTGTCTTGGCCCAATCAATCACCAGATATCCTGTTTGCGGATCTTTCCTGTACGTCAGGAGACCAGCTCGCATTAGCGCCTGTCCCAACCATACCATCTTTGTGCATGGTATCCCCCCGTGATCAGAGACAACCACGACGACCGTGTTCTCATCGGCACAATGGTCTACAATATCGCCTACCATCATATCCAGAACACGATATTCTTGCCGGAATCTTTCCCAGCACTCCTCCTCTTTTGAGGCATCGTAGAGAACCCAGTCTGGGCACAGTCCATTAAGGATATCATGATTGAGTCGATCCGGAGCGTGGATCTGCACAAACAGGAGGTCCCAGGGATATTTCTCGGCCAGATAGCGTGTCATGGCGGCGATGCCTATCGCCTGATGTGGGACAGACGTTGGCTCAAACACCGGGCAAACGACTGGCACTGCCTGTGTGAGCTCCTCCTCTCCCGTGAGCTGCTCTTCCCTCTCTAACGGCAATAGCGCCTCAATCAGCTCATCCGCTACCTCCTGCGGATAGGCCCAGCCTTGGGAATTAAAGATAACTGTCCGCTCTAAATTCACCCTCCGCCCGTCAGACGATAACTCCTCAAGATATAACTTGAACTTGCCCCGTACCGGCCCGTAGGGCGACTGGAACTCCTCAGAGAGCCAGGGGCTCCACTCCCCCACCCTCAAGACACAAGGGGCACGCCCAGCATCCCTCTCCTTGGAGACAAGCAGCTGATCGTAACCATCAGCCGCGGAGCCCAGCAGCAGAAGATGATAGGATAGAGTCTCACTGGAATCTCCCACCACCCAACGTCCCCCGGCCATCCTGAACCCCACCGAGCGGGGCAAAACAAGCTCTCCCTCCAGGGGTGGGGGATTGGAAGAGGGCAAATTGCGCCAGCCTGCCGCCGGAGCAAAGGTGAGTGGGATGGGACCACGCAAATTGCCCGCCATACCAACCGAAGCAGAGCTCAGAGAAATGGAGGCGGGATCATTGTCCCCTCCAGCTATGTAGCGATTGGCATGACTCAGCCTGGAGAGAACAGAGGAGTAGGGGCCAGAACCATCAACGACGATCCCCTCCTTGATGCTGGGCGGCCAACCGCCCGGATAGTTGACCAGGATACACCTCTTCCCCGCCCGTTCCGCCGCCTGCCAGATGTACTCCGCTCTACAGAGCTCACTGATATCGTCCTCGGCGATGCCGGGGAAGCGAGGAAAGATGTTCTCCTCCAGCATATGGATTCGCCCAAAGGGCTCACCGCTAAGGTGTAACCCAAAGGAATTTATGCCGTGCGTCCCTGTCCAGGCACCAGTGGCCAGGCTGGTCCAGTTGGTGGGCGTATCCACCGGTGGGGAGGAGTACATTGGCGAGAAGACGCCCTCCCCCATCAACCTGGCCATGGCTGGTATGCTCCCTTCCTGCGCGAATCTCTCCACCATTTCTGGCATCAGACCATCTATACCGATAAAGATGACCTTTTTACCCTTTGCTCTTTGCACAACTACCCTCCTGAGTAATAACTATCCCTTAAATTCGATGTGCCTGTATTAGCCGCATCGCTGCCCGATGGCAAGCATCGGGCAGCGATGCGGTGCTACTGATGCTTGAGCAATGTTATTCGAGCCAGGCGTTCTTGACAATGATGCGTTCTATAGGCAGAACATTCACTCCTCGCACGCGGCTGCTTGTGCCCGTGAAGATCGTCGGGTAGAACATAAATAGAGAAGGCGCATCATCCATGATGATTTTTTGGACTTCCTTGTATATCTCCTCGCGGGCTTTGGGGTCGATAGTCGTCCTCCCTTTCTCAAGGAGCTCGTTTACGCGGGGATTATTATACTTGGTACGGTTGAATGCCTGGCCAGCGTACTTGCCATTGAACACCTGATACAGAGCCGAATCAGCGTCTGTGACGTTGGGATACCAACCATCGTACTGGAGATCAAACTCAAGACTATCCAAGGCCTTCATGTAAGCTGGAAAATCTCCCCAGACCTTCAGTTCAACATTTAGGCCAAGGTTTTGCAGCTGGGCCTGGGTAGCTTCGCATACCTCCCTGCCCATTACATACCTACCCTCAGGAGCCCACATAACGAGCTTGGTGGCAAAGTCGAAGTTTGCTTCCTTGAGCAGCTGCTTGGCCTTATCAGGATTGAAGTCATACACCTTTGACCCAACATAGCCAAAATCAGCCGGAGCCATGGGCGCATCGGCGGGGACAGCTGTTCCTCGCAATATTGTGTCAATAATCTTTTTCTTATCCACGGCATAGTTGATCGCCTGTCTCACCAGCTTGTTATCGAAGGGTTTTTTGGTCATATTTAGCCTGAACCACATGGTGCGAGCACTTACCGTTTTGATGATGTTGACTGTTTTGCTATCCTTGAAGCTATCGACCTCCAGGGGTGGCACGTTCTCCACCACGTCGCCCTCTCCAGTACGTAACATCGTTACCCTGGCCGCCGCTTCTGGAACGATCCTGTAGATGACCTTGTCGACTTTAGGTGCTCCTTGCCAGTAAGCAGGGTTCTTCTCCAAAGTAAGATGATCACCCCTCATCCACTCCACAAACTTGAACGGACCAGTTCCTACTGGGCGCAACCCAAAATCCTTCCCTTCCTTCTTTACAGCCTCCGGACTGACGATAGAGGCCGGACCAGAGGCCAACATCGGCAGCATCGGGGCGTAGGGACCGGCGCTTGCTACCTCTACGGTGTAGTCATCAATTACCTTCACGCCGGAGAGGAACGACAAGGCTATTTTGGCCGGGAAGACCCCTTCTCCTTTGATGACCCTATTCAGACTGAACTCCACGGCCGCAGCATTGAATGGTGTTCCGTCCTGAAACTTGACCCCGCGTCTGAGATGAAAAGTATAGGTGGTACCATCGGCAGAAAGTTTCCACGATTCCGCCAAACCAGGTATGACCTGCATCTTTGTATCCCAGTCGACCAGGCCATCATAGATGTTTGTTCTAGCTGCTACCGATGCCGAGTCAGTCGTAGTGCCAGGGTCCATGTTCGTGAAATCAGCCGCACTGACTACCGTTAATGTCCCACCAGGCTTGGGTGTCGCTGCGACTGGCGTTACACCGGGGGGAGCTGGGGTAGCCGTTGGAGCCGCCACTGGTGCAGCACACCCCACTAAAACCGACGCCATAAGCAGAATAACCTTGTCGACTTTAGGTGCTCCTTGCCAGTAAGCAGGGTTCTTCTCCAAAGTAAGATGATCACCCCTCATCCACTCCACAAACTTGAACGGACCAGTTCCTACTGGGCGCAACCCAAAATCCTTCCCTTCCTTCTTTACAGCCTCCGGACTGACGATAGAGGCCGGACCAGAGGCCAACATCGGCAGCATCGGGGCGTAGGGACCGGCGCTTGCTACCTCTACGGTGTAGTCATCAATTACCTTCACGCCGGAGAGGAACGACAAGGCTATTTTGGCCGGGAAGACCCCTTCTCCTTTGATGACCCTATTCAGACTGAACTCCACGGCCGCAGCATTGAATGGTGTTCCGTCCTGAAACTTGACCCCGCGTCTGAGATGAAAAGTATAGGTGGTACCATCGGCAGAAAGTTTCCACGATTCCGCCAAACCAGGTATGACCTGCATCTTTGTATCCCAGTCGACCAGGCCATCATAGATGTTTGTTCTAGCTGCTACCGATGCCGAGTCAGTCGTAGTGCCAGGGTCCATGTTCGTGAAATCAGCCGCACTGACTACCGTTAATGTCCCACCAGGCTTGGGTGTCGCTGCGACTGGCGTTACACCGGGGGGAGCTGGGGTAGCCGTTGGAGCCGCCACTGGTGCAGCACACCCCACTAAAACCGACGCCATAAGCAGAATAGCCATCGACAAAGATATAACCGTTTTCACTATCTTACTCCTTCCCAGAAATTGTCCACTGCCCTATACTCACTTCCACTTCCGGGACAAACTAACCTGTTGGTCAGATGTCCACCATAGACCGCCACCCTATCTAACACTAACGACGGGTCTATTTACCACCTCCTTTCTCTGGGGGTGTCAATATCTCCCCGACTCTTTCAAGACAACCAGGGCATCTACAACCTTAACACCCAGGCCATCTTCCAGGACTAAAAGAGGATTAATATCTACTTCTGCCACCTCATCTCGCAAATCTATTCCCAACTGAGATAAGCGAAATAAGACATCGATGATGCCTTCTACATCAGCAGGCAGGCTCCCCCGCACCCCTTCCAGAATCTTGTACCCCCTAACCTCCCTGATCATCTCTTCAGCGTCTCGTCTGGCGAGGGGAGCCGGGCGCAGGGAGAAATCACGTAGCACCTCTACAAGGATTCCACCCAGGCCGAAGAGTACAACAGGCCCAAAGTGCGGGTCCTGCTTTAATCCCACGATCACCTCTACGCCCTTCGGTACCATCTCCTGTACCAGAACACCATGGATCGCCGCCCCTGGGGCATAACGCCGAGCGCTCTCTAGCACTTTCCAATAACTGCTCTCAACGGCGTGGACATCAGGCACATTGAGTTCGATAGCCCCAGACTCGCTCTTATGGGTGAGACCAGGCGACTCAACTTTCAACGCTACTGGGAAACCCAGGTTCCGAGCTACCTCCACGGCCTCCTCCACTGAGGTAGCCAGGCCCTCCCTTGTCACCGGTATACCGTACCGAGAAAGCAAGGCCTTACTTTCTCGCTCCACCATTACCCCTTTTGATTCCCTCAGCTCGGATCTTATGGCCGCCAGATCTACGGAAATCTGCAATGACTGCGTATCCGAAGATGAGCTACGTCGCTGTAGAAAATGGCTGTATTCGATCAAGTTTCGTACCGCCCCCAACCCTTCCCTGGCACCTTGTAACAAAGGCAGTCCGCTGGCATGTAAGGTCTCCAAGGCGATCTGATCCAAAAAGCCAGAGGTCATCGAGAGGACAACGACAGGCTTGTCTGTGGTCGCCGTCGCGCGGACAGCAGCCGAAGCAGCATCCTGAAGGATTAGATTCCTTCCGGCACTCTTTTGCAGGCCATTGCGGGCATCTTCAGAAATGATGACCACACCGATGTGCTCGTCTTGAGCAAGAGCCTCGAGACACCGGGTATAGGCCTCCACATCCCTATCCACGAGACCGGGGTCAGTGCTATCCAGGGGATTACGCAGAGTAACAAATGCGGGTAAAACTTTAGCCAGCTTTTCCTTAGTTGCTGGGGATAGGTCGGGCAACTCCAGTCCTAAATCGGCCGCTATATCGGAGAGTAGACACGTTTCGCCTCCAGAGATGGTTATTAAACTGACACCGTCCCCGTGGGGACGACGAGCTCTCAGAAATAGCTCAACATTCTCGATGAGCTCATCAAGATCGCTGACTGTGATTATCCCCTTTTGCCTGAAAACAGCGCGGTGCACCAACTCAGAGCCAGCCAGAGCACCGGTATGAGCGAGGATGGCCCCTCTCCCCTTCTCGGATCGTCCAGCCTTCAACATTATGATTGGTTTCTGTTTCTGGGCAGCTAGTTCAGCGACTCGGACAAAATTTCTTCCATCTTTGAACCCCTCCACATAGCTGGCGATGACAGCCGTATTTGGATCATTGATGAGATATTCGATGTACTGGGATGCCTCTATACCCGCTTCATTCCCCGACGAGATAAGATAACTAAAGCCAATCCCCCTCTCATCACATGCGCCAGTGAGGGTACAGGCAAGGGCTCCACTCTGAAAGACTACCCCAAGCTGTCCAGCGACAAGCCGCTCGGGTAACGGGCCGCTGTAGGCGGCGATCCTGGAATGCATATTCAAAATTCCGAGACAATTCGGGCCGCAGACCGCTATGTCAGTTTGTCTGGCGAATTCCTCGACCGCCTGCTGAAGCGCTCTGCCCTCCTCACCAAGCTCAGCAAAACCGCTGGCCAACAATATGGCCGCCCTGATTCCCTTTTCTGCCCCATCCTTTAGAACGGTCATCGTATGACGACTGGCTACAGCCGAGATTAAACAGTCAACGTCAGATGGAATATCCTTGATGCTGGGAAAACACTTCAGCCCAAGAACCTGGTTATACTTTGGATTAACAGGATAGACCTCGCCAGGAAAGCCAACAGTCATAAGGTTTTTAACGATCCTGTGGCCCGGACCGGGCCTTTCGGAGGCTCCTACAACAGCGATGGACTCGGGTTGCAAGAGCCCATTCAGATGCACAGCCAAGATATTCGTCTCCCTCTATTAAGATTATTTCGTACCAGACAAATCGAGATAGTACATATTGTGTCCGATCACTATCTCTTTTGAAAGGGAGCATCTCGTTGCTTGAAGAAGGACTTGAGATCCATACTCTGACGTTGTCTTTCTGATTCCCGTGACTCCTCCGTGGCCGTAACGAGGGTGCTCATCACCAGGTTAAAGGCAATAGCGCTATTCAGCCCCATTATTTCGTAAGTTTGATTAATGGCCATTTTATTCAAGCGCATGGCCACCGGGGAGATCAAAGCTAAGTTCGCCGCCAAGGACTCGGCTTCCTCTTGTAATCTATCTACTGGCACCACTTTATTTACTAACCCAATGCGCAGAGCCTCCTGGGCATCAATCGTATCCCCAGTGAGAAGCATCGCCTTCGCTCTTTTCATCCCAACAACCCAAGGCATAAAACAGGGGCCAGGACCGGAAGCATGCCTTATCTCTGGGGCACCAAACTTGGCATCTTCAGCAGCTATGGTGATATCGCAGAGAAGTGAAAGCTCCAGTGATCCCGCCAGATTATAGCCGTTCACCGCAGCAATAAAGGGCTTGCCTATCTGCCAGATCTTATAGAAAACAGCGAAGCCCTTTTGGAAGCGCTCTAGCCATACCTCAGGAGGAAGCGTTCCCTCGTCAGCCTCCTCTTTAAGATCGAAACCAGATGAGAAAGATCGTCCAGCCCCGGTGATGATCACCGCTCGCACTGTATCATCCCTCTCCACCTCATCCAGGGCGCTGGCCAGCTCGTCCATCAGCTGGCGGCTCAGGGCATTCAAGGCCTGCGGACGATTCAGAATGATCTTAGCTATACCGTTTTCCTTCCTCTCGTAGATCACCGTTTGATACTGCATGCGCTATTCTCCTTGAAGATATAGATCAGCCAGCCCCTCATAGACACTATACTCTGGCGCTTCCAAAGCGGCTATCCTCACTTAGATGGATTTTTGAGATAAAAATAGGCTATCTTTTGGATAGCCTATTTTGATTAGATGGTGTATTTTAAAGGGATTAAGCCCTATTCATCCCTGGAGGGCCAGAGCTCCTGAAGGGCGTAAGCTACGGCCTGAATGCGATTATGAAGATGCAACTTCTCCAGGATATTGCGTAAATGCGTCTTAACTGTATTTTCGGCGATAACCAGCGTTTCGGCGATCTCTTTATTGGTCTTTCCTTGGGATAAAAGACGGAGGACCTCCTGCTCACGGTCAGTTAGAGCTGCACCAGTAATCTTAGTTTGCTGAGGCTCCCTTTTGGCTATGACTGCAAACTCGTCCAATAGCTTCACAGCCATAAGAGGGGAAACAACGGCCTCACCCATTACCACATGCTCGATCGCTTTGACCAGCTCGTCAGCTGAGACGCTTTTCAGCAGATAACCCTTCGCTCCGTCTTTAACGGAAGCGAAGAGATCTTCGTCCTTCTCCGATACAGTAAGCATTATTATATTTATATAAGGCATCACCCTCTTAATCATCTTTGTCGCCTCGAGCCCGCCGCAACTAGGCATGCGAATATCCATAAGGATGACATCAGGCATCAACTCCTGGGCCTTTGCCAGTGCGTCATAGCCATTTGCTGCCTCCCCAACCACCTCGATAGATTCAAACGGGCCCAGAATGGCCAGCAGTCCCTGGCGAAATAACGTATGGTCATCAACGACAAGAATTCTGATTGGATCCATGACTACGGCCTTCCTCACCTCTCAACGATCACCTTAGTCCCCTGACCAAGTACTGATTCCACTTCCAGCCTTGCACCAATGTCCCTGGCTCTTTCCTTCATACTGAGCAAACCTAAATGCTCGCCAGGCGCCGCTGCTATCTTCTCCACATCAAAACCCTGGCCATCATCGCACACAACAACACTGACTCTCTGGGTCCCAAAGGTTAATAGAACCCGAACATTGCTGGCTTCAGCATGCTTCATTACATTGTGGAGCGCTTCCTGGACTATACGGTAGATTCCCAGTTCCACATCTGGTGCAAGGGAAGAGGTCTGACCTTCCACCTGCAAATGGCAACAAAGGCCAGTAGTTTCCTGGTAACGTCTCAAGTGTTCTTCCAGGGCGGGGATCAACCCTACTCCATCCAGACCGGGGGGATGCAGGTCGAAGATGATCCGCTCCATCTCGGTGCGAGCCTGATCAAGCAAATGCTCGACCCGTCGCACTCGCAGGGTCATGTCTGGACTGGAGGGGAAATTTCGCTCTAACACCCGTAGCTCCTGGAGAGCACAAACGACTAGCTGGGCGAGTCCATCGTGAACATCAAGTGCTATCTTCCTCTTTGTTTCCTCATAGGCTCGAGATAGAAGCGCCTGTAGCCGGTCTATTTGGAGCATCTTTTGTCTCAGCTCTTCCTTGGCCTGAAGGATACGCTCTACCCCCAAACTGAGGCTGGAAATATAGAGCATATCATAAGAGTCATCGGGCTCTTTCACTCCAGCCATATCTTTATCTTCTTGCAGCTGACGTTCACTACGGCTGTGTAAGGGGTTCTGAACAGCAGTCAGCCGGCCAACTAGATAAGAAAGTAGGATCACACCTAATAAGGACGCAATAACAAGCGGACTGGTGAGATCGGCACCTCCCAGCACTAGCAGATAAACACACACCAGCACCAGCAATAAGAGGATTAAAAGAATGGCCTTAGGTAACGAGGGGATGACCATAGCTATCGAGCTCACTCTTTCATTGTCCCATCGCCTTAGCCAGGAGGAGGGCGATAGCGATGGAGTTAACCTTGGTCTCAGCCATCTCCGCCCTGGAGAGGATAAGCAGGGGTACAGCAGCCCCCACGACGAGACCCCCAGACCTGGCCCCAGCAAAGTAGGTCAGTGAGCGATAGAAGATGTTGGCTGCCTCGATATCAGGAGCGATGAAAATATCCGCAGCACCAGCCACCGGGCTACGCACCCCCTTCTGTTCAGCAACGGCTGAGCTGACGGCGATATCGAGGGCTAAAGGACCATCAATGATGGCCCCCTGAATCTGATCCCGCCGGGCCATCTGCACCAGGGCCGCTGCATCAACTGTGGCCGGCATATCAGGATTGACAAACTCGAAAGCGGCCAGGATAGCCACCCGCGGCTCGCTGATCCCAATGGCCTGAGCCACCTCGATAGCATTGCGGCAGATTTCCGCCTTCTGAGCCAGGGATGGGGCGATATTAATGGCCGCATCCGTCAGCAGCATGAGCCTATCAAAACCAGGTGTCTCAAAGACAACGACCTGGCTGAGGAGGTGGCCAGTTCGCAGTCCCATCTCTCTATCCAAGACAAGACGAATCAGCTCAGCCGTATTCGTCTTCCCCTTCATTAGCAGATGCGCTTCTCGGCTGCCGACCATCTCCACCGCCTTGCGCCCGGCCTCTAGGGTGTTGGGTTCATCAATGATGCGGCTTGGGGGAATAGCGTATCCCACTCCATCAGCTATTTCCACTATCTTCGCCTTGTCGCCGATAAGAATACCCTCAACCAACCCCAGCGCCTCAGCATTCTTGATCCCCTTCAACACCTCCACGTCATGGGCCGCGGCTACAGCCACTGTACGTGGGCCATATTTCCTGGCTTCAGCTATGATCTCAGCGAAATTTTTCGGCCTATTCTGCATCAGTTGCTACACCCCCTAGGGCTTTTTGGAATAGCTTACCATGGAGGAGGGACGGGAACTGGTCTATCTAAAATGCGGGAGTATGGGCGAACGGCTATCGTCCGAAGGCCTCTTCAAATCGTTTATCCACCATGTTCTTAAGTCCAGCCCGGAAGCGACGGTATCTACGGATATAATCCTTGGCCTCAGGCGTCAGGTGTGTCCCTCCACCCCCCAACCCTCCGCTCTGGGCAACAATCATCTTCACCCCCAGCCTACCCTCCATCTCCTTGATCTTGCCCCAGGCTCGTCGGTAAGCCACACCCACCCTTTCCGCCGCTCGGCTCAGCGATCCTGTCTCCTCGATGGCCTCGAGCAGCTCAACCCGCCAGTCGCTCAGGACCAACTCCCCATCCTTCTCTATCCAGAACTTCGACCGTGGTTCCATAGCCCAATTTTACTCCCTTTGGGCCAGGACTACCAGCCAGGAGGCAGCGACGGCTTCGGGCTTCACGTCAGCGGTCACATTGAAGGTCCAGGCCAAATGTTCTTCCGGATGGCCCTCTCCGGCAAGTAGGCTAGTGAGGGACGGTTCGCGAATCCCCCGAATATCTGAGCCCTTGGACAGCGCAATAGTAACACCATACGATTGGAAGGGTCAACGCTTTCTTGTCATGCAGCTTGACCACCTGCAAGATGAGAACGATGAAGGTGAGCACCAATTCGAAAAAAGGCGCTCTTTTTCTTCTCACCAGTGAAGATCCCTCGAAAAACGACTCTATCTGTCGCTATGGCATGCTATATTTGCCTTGAGGTTGACAATGTTTTTTTTGGTGTTACTATGAAATTGCCACTTGTTGCTATGGCATATCATATTTGGTGCAGAAGGAGGGATAGGCCATGCGGATCGCGGCACTCGTTCTGGGCATCCTCGGAGGACTGGGAGGATTCGTTGGAGCGATATTCGCTCTCTTCGTAGGTGGAATTGGTACAGCCTTTAGTGCTGAAGGAGCGGAATAGGCATGAAAAAGGTAGGCATCGTAAGTACTAGTGACACCAGCCTGAGAGGTAAGTTAAAAGAGTGCCAGTACGTCCGAATAAAGGGCAAAGTGGCCGGTTCCAAGACCTACACTAATGTGGCCGGAGGTAAGGTTACCACACCCCACGTCGAGGCCAACAGTGTCGAACTGATAACCCGCACCGAAGCCGTCGCTCCGGCTCTCAAGGTGGTCGAGGTCAATAAGGCACTCAGTCAACATGGGCTGACGATAACCTTACAGAAGATAGAGATAGCAGCCAATGAGACACGCGCCTTCATAAAAGCGGCGAACGGTTCCCAGAACAAGGCTTCCCTGCACACTTACAATATTGTCCTCGTCCAGGGTAGTAAGCAAATAAAGACCAAGTCATTGTTCGGCACGGATTATCCCCAGCCGGATAGTTCCTTGCTCCCCGGTACAGAGTCGGCGGGCATCATCATCTTTGAACCGGTAGACATCCAGCAGGGCAAGATAAAACTGGTATGGGATGGCAGTACGGCGAGGACTGATAATTACAATCTTCGTTTCTCAGATTGGGTTTGGGAAATATCCTGGGAGTAGTGTGGGAGGCAAGAGGTTGCTCATGAGCCGGAAGCCAACCACTCTAGCAGCTGTATTGGGTGGAGCCCTCGGTGCAGGGCTGACGGCCACGGCCTTAAGCCTATTCTATGTCCAGGGGCCATTTCACCCCACTGTCCTCGGTTTTTGCGCTGACCGACGGGGCATGTTCCACGGCTGGCCGCTACACTACCTCGAGTGGTGGTCGCCTGCTGTTGAATGTCCCAACCCTTATATACGCCCAGTTTGGGGCAATCTTATCATTGATGCCATCTTCTGGACCCTGATCGCCTTGACTGGTGCCACGATCATTTTTCTCATCCTTAAGGGCGCTAAGGCTGAGACGCCTTAACCGGTCATCGGAGAAGAGAAACGATGAGGACAAGCAATATGAAGGCGAAGGCCATTCCCATCCTGTTGCTACTGGCCTTATTATGGCCATCTTCTTCAGCCCCGTCCACGGGCGCCTCCACTGACCCGGCCGCTACAGCTATCATCGAAAGGATGGCTGAGGCGGAGGCGAATATCAGCGACGCCCACGCCCAGTTCATCGTTGATCTCCATACCCCCCTCGCCAACGGTCAGCTGACGGTCGAGGCCTGGTGGCAAAAACCCCGCTCAATACGCCTAAAGGTGACCCAATCGACTATCCCCACCCTCCAGGGCCGCCTCATGATCTCCGATGGGAAACAGCTCTGGGATTACCAGCCCGCCCAGGGACAGCTACACACCGCTTACCTGGACCGGGAGGAGACCCGCGATACCATCGCCCTGGCCGAACTGGCCGCCCTCACTGAACTCCTCGAAGGGGGGATGGTGCAAGTGCTGCGCCTGGGTGAAGCCAGACTGGTCGGCAGCGAGCAAGTGCTCTCCGAGCAGATGCCCAAGCTACTGGTCACAGTCAAGAGCGACAAGGGGCTGTATAGCGCCCTGGCCGGTGATTTGGCGATGACCATCTGGGTAGAGCCGGAACGCTGGCTTCCCCGCAAGATGGCGGTCACAGCCGGTCTATTGGGAGGCGCTACCTTTACCGCCGAGAGAATCGCCCTGAATCAGGGGCTTCCCGCCTCCCTCTTTGCCTTCGCCCCTAAGGGGACATTGCAGGCAGAGGGAGGGAGAGTCCCATCTGCTTCAGAGGAGTCCTCGATCGTCTTGAGAGGGTTCGCCTTCGACCCCCTCATCCAGCAGCCGCCATTGTCCCAAGATTTGCGCCTCCAGTCCTTACCTGCCGATGCCCCCGGTTACTACCTCATCCAGCTCAAAGGACCACCATCAGAGGAGCAGAAGCAGGACTTAACCTCCGCCGGGGGCATCCTGTTTGACTATATCCCCCATAACGCCTTCATCGTCAAACTGGACGGAACGGCCAAAAGAGCCGTAGAGCAATTGCCTTTCCTGCGCTGGATCGGACCCTATCAACCGGGCTTCAAGCTGGAGCCATCCCTTGTTGATCGCCAGGGGAGGCTAACCTTGATCGTCCAGACCTTCCCCGGCGAGAATAAGAACGTCATCACCACAGCCCTCTCCCAACTAGGCGCTCATGTCCTCAGCGCCACAGAGAACGAATGGCAGGGGACTATTAAGCTGGAGGTGGAGGCCGACGCCCTGGCCAACATCGCCTCCCTGCCTGGGGTTCGGTGGATCGAAGAGTACAAGACACCCAGAATTATGAACGATGTGGCCCGTTCAATCATGAAGACCTCCACCGTCTGGAGCGCTGGGGGACTGAACGGCAGCGGACAGACGGTGGCCGTGGCCGATACCGGTCTCGACACGGGAAACCTCGCTACTATAAGTGCCGATTTTGCCGGTCAGGTAGTGAGCTCCCATCCTTATGGACGGAAAACCTGGGAAGATGTAGAAGAGCATGGCACGCATGTGGCCGGTTCCGTCCTGGGGAGCGGTGCCCTATCCAATGGGCAGTTCAGTGGGATCGCTCCTGGAGCACGCTTAGTGGTACAGGCCTTCGCCACCGACCCCTCCACAGGGGCTCTTGAGGGCGTACCAGATGACTTGAATTCGCTCTTTAAGCAGGCCTACGACGATGGGGCGCGCCTTCACACCAACAGCTGGAGTGGCAGAGGGAACAATTACGGTGGAGATGCCCTGAACATAGACCAGTTCGTCTGGGACCACAAGGACATGGTCATCCTCTTCGCTGCCAGTAACGATGGCACTGATGCGGGAGGGGATGGGGTAGTCGATGCCGGCTCACTCAGCACCCAGGCCAACGCCAAGAATGCCATCATCGTCGGTGCCTCAGAGAGCTACCGTCTCAGCGGAGGCACCCAGGAAACCTATGGTCAGAGGTCTCCTGACCGCTTTGGCGCTGAGCCGCTCTATAGCGATCGCCCTTCCGACAACGAGCGCGGGATGGCCGCCTTCAGCTCGCGGGGACCAACGGCGGATGGACGGCTCAAGCCGGATATCGCTGCCCCAGGCACCAACATCGTCTCCGCCCGTACCCACGCCGCTGGGCGCCTCAACAGATTGGTCCCATACGAATCAAATGGGCACTATGCCTATGCCTCCGGCACCAGCATGGCCACACCACTGACGGCCGGGTCGACTGCCCTGGTAAGGCAATTCTACACGGAGAAGAAGGGGCTCCCCTCCCCCAGCGCCGCCCTCGTCAAGGCCACCCTTCTGAATGGGGCTTTCGATATGTCCCCCGGTCAGTATGGACTGGGGTCCTCCTTGCCACCGCTCTTCGCCGATGACCTGGAAGGGGCGGTCACTCCCTGGGTGGCAGAGAAGCCCTGGTCGCTCATCTCCACCGAGGCCCACAGCCCCTCCCATTCCTGGTGGTACACTGGCACCGTGGGAGCCTCTTTAGTTCTGTCCCGCACCCTCGATCTCAGCAAGGTACCCAACCCTGTCCTCACCTTCTGGCAACGTTACGACCTCTACACTGGCAATAGGGCACCCTCGATCTGTTCTCCCTTCAACACCATTCTCTTCTGGCTGCGCAATGCCCTCTCAGCCACTCCAGCCGACTTCAAAGAATACGCCCGGGCAACGGTGGAAGTTTCGACCAACGGAGGCTTAACCTGGACGAAGGCACGTGAGTATCAGGGTAAGATGGGCTGGGCCAAGGATGGGGTGAGCCTGGCCACCTACGCTTACAAGACGAACGTATTGATCCGCTTTCAGGTGCGAACGTGGGATTCATCCCGTTTTGCCGAGTGGAATATTGACGATGTCACCATCGGCAGCGTGTCACCTCAAGAGATGACCGCTAGACCGAACATCGTTGAGGGCTGGGGGCGGGTCGACCTGGCTAACTCTTTGTTCCCCTCGCCACCGACTAGGGTGGAATTCAGCGACGACACCAGCGGACTGAAGACCGGGCAGGTGGTGACCTACAGCCTACAGGTCGGCTCCAGCGCAGTCCCCTTACGGGCCACGCTGGCCTGGAGCGACTACCCAGGTAGTCCAGCTGCCGGCAAACAGCTGGTCAATGACCTCGACCTGAGGGTCATTGACCCCACCGGCACCGTCTACTACCCCAACGGTTTGAGCATCTCTGATAGACGTAACAACGTGGAAACCATAGACATCGCCTCGCCCAGTCCTGGTGTCTATGCTCTAGAGATAAAGGGAAGCAATATCCCTCAGGGTCCACAGCCGTTTGCTTTAGTGGTCTCCGGTGGACAAATCCAGTTAGGCACAAGTCCACAGCCCACACCTACGCTGACACCTACGCGCACGGCTACACCCAGCCCCACATCCACTCCGACGGCCACCCCTACCCCCACAACACCCCCCTCACCAACGCCTCCTCGGGCTACCCCTACCCCTACCGCCAAACCCGACCTCTCTATAACAGCCGATGACCTTTGGACCGACCCCGTCACTATCCGCGAAGGCGCTCTGGTTGGGCTGGGGGTCAACATCCATAACAACCGCGGCGTCACCGCCGGCAAGGTGGGTAAGGTGATAAGAGTAGACTTCTACGATGGCGACCCCACCGCCGGCAGTAAACTGATCGGTTCCGCTAGCACCCCAGCCATCACCCCATATAGTACAGCGTCTGTCTGGACGAATGCCGTCTGGAATACTACTGGCCTGGCCGGGAGTCGTGAAGTTTACGCCATAGTGGATCCACAGAACGATTTCCCAGAGGACGATGAGCAGAATAATAGTGCTCACCGCTCCCTGACTATTCTTCCTCCAGCTCCGGACACTACGGCCCCTTCAGGCGCCGTCACCATCAACGATGGCGCTTCCTCCACCACCTCACGAGAGGTCACCCTCACCCTCTCTGCCCAGGATAACGCCGGGGGAAGCGGGGTGAAGTACATGTATATCAGTGAGGTGATGTTCATCCAGTCCTCCCATCAGTGGGTCGCTGTTCAGGACTCCGGCTGGAAGGACTATGCTACCAGCTATCCCTGGACCCTGAATGCGGCTGAGGGGACAAGGTACATCCAGATATGGTTCGCTGATGGAGCAGAAAACATATCCGACACACCGGCCAAGGCCATGATCAACTACATTCCGGTTGAGACGAGCCTCGCCGTCGGCCAGTGGGCGCTCTACCGTAAACAATTAGCAGGTGGCACGTCTATCACCGTCACCTTGACTACTTTCAGCGGGGACGCCGACCTTTTCATCTGGAAGCCCGATAGCAGCGGCCCCCCGGACTACTACAGCCTCGACCCGGGGACCGCCTCGGACAGAGTATCCTTCGTCGCCCCCACCAGCGGGCTCTACCAAATCCAGGTCTATAGCTACGAGGCCAGCCGCTATACCCTGGAGATTGCGACAGGCAGCAGTGCTCTCTCCGAGACAAGGCCATCAGCCCAAGATCTGAGGCTGACTGGCACCAAGATCCTGCCTTCGGCACCCCTAACAGCTGACGAGCCAACCAGCCGCCGAGCTATTCCAGCAGTTCAGGAAGCAGCACCGCTGTACAGGGTCTATCTGCCCGCCATCTTCGGGGGCTGGAGCGAGGGCTGGTGAGGCCAGACGGCCAGCCCAGGAGAGATTGACCTTCAGCACATTTTGATTGCCCTACACCCTAGCCTGCGCTACAATATCCTAAGAGGAGTGGATAAATCTGGTAGAGCAGGCTTCCACCCTATTTCGCCTTTCGGAGGGGCGGGCTATGGACGACGAACAGACACTCGGCAAGGCGCAGCGGCTGCTCAAGATTCAGCATCTTCTCTATTGTCATCCGCAGGGGATGACCAGCAGCCAGCTGGCCGAAGCATGTGGGGTCTGCCAGCGCACTATCGAGCGCGATATAGCAGCCCTGCATGATCTAAAGGTCAATCTTTGGGAGAAGGGGCGGAGATATGGCATAGCCGCTGGCTACTTCCTCCCGCCCCTGAACTTGACTCTGCCCGAGGCCACCTCCCTCCTCTTGGCCGCACGACTCTTAGCCACCTACAGTGATGAGCGGAACCCTCATACTATCCAGGCCCTCTCAAAACTGGCCGCCATCCTGCCCCAGCCCATCGCTGAACCAGTGTATCGCACCGTTCAAGTCATAAGGCACAAGGCCGAGAATGCGGCCTTCAACCAGGTGCTGGAGACGCTGGCTATAGCCTGGGCGACGCGGCGAAGGGTCAAAATCCTCTATCAGTCGGCCAGGAGCCAGAACGTGCATGAGCAGGTGGTCTCACCCTATTTCCTGCAGCCCTCAGCAGCCGGTTATGCCACCTACCTCATCGGCTATGCCGACTTCTTCGACGCCGTGCGCACCTTCAAGGTAGAGCGTATCCTGGCGGCTGAGCTGCTGGAAGATACCTACGACCTGCCTCCCGATTTCGACCTTGACCGCTGCCTCTCCTCAGCCTGGGGCATAATCTGGGGAGAGGAGACCGAGGTGAAGCTGCGCTTCGCTCCCTCGGCCGTGCGACGGCTGAAGGAATGTGTCTGGCACCCTTCCCAGGTATTGGAGGAGCAGGCCGATGGTGGTTGTCTCCTCACCCTCAGAGTGGCCAGCACCCTGGAGATTACCCCCTGGGTCCTCGGCTGGGGCGACCAGGTGGAGGTACTGGAGCCGAAGGATTTTCGAGAGAGCATCAGAGAGACAGCGCAACGGATGGCCGCACAATATAGAGATTGCCCTTGATTTATAGAACATAAGTTCATATAATATATTTAGGGGCAGAGATATTTTGCATACAGCTATTTTGATATCGTCCACTCTGAAGTAATGTAGACAGATGGTCTGTGAAGGTGCTTTATGGATGCGCTGGAAAAGGCAGCTATACTGGGGCAGGCAGCCCAATATGACCTTTGCAGCTCCTATCTCTGCTCCCCGCAGGGGGCTGGAAGGCGGGCTGACCCCTCCGGACGCTGGATCTATCCGGCTGTCTTGCCCGATGGACGTCACATCCTGCTGCTCAAGGTGCTGCTGAGCAACGCCTGCCAGAACGACTGCGCCTACTGCGCTAACCGTTGCCCCAACGAGTTTCGCCGGGTCAGTTTTCAATCCGCTGAGCTGGCCCGCCTGTTCATCGAAATGCGCCAGGCCGGCCTGGTGCAGGGGCTGTTCCTCAGCTCCGCCGTGGAGGGGAGCCCCACGCTAACCATGGATCGTATGCTGGCCACTGTGGAGATCCTGCGCCTCCGTTACCAGTTCCGAGGGTACATCCACCTTAAGATTTTGCCCGGGGCGACCTTCGACTACGTAGAGCAGGCCGTGCGGCTGGCCGACCGCGTCTCAGTCAACCTGGAAGCACCTAACCCCAAACGCTTGCGACGACTCTGTCCCGGCAAGGATTTTGAACGGGACCTGCTGCGACCGCTGCGCTGGGTGAAGGCCCTCAGCACACAGGGGAACGCCCCGGCGGCCGGACAGACGACCCAATTCGTGGTTGGCGCAGCGGATGAATCGGATCGGGAAATACTGGATACGACCAGTCGCCTGTACGCGGAACTGGGCTTGAAACGAGCCTACTTCAGCGCCTTCCAGCCGCTGCCCCATACCCCCCTGGCAGGTCACCCACCTACGCCACTCCTCCGTGAGCACCGCCTCTACCAGGCCGATTTCCTCTTCCGTCGCTATGATTTTAAGGTGGAGGAGCTCATCTTCGATGGCCACAGGAATCTGCCGCTCGAGGCTGACTGCTTCCAGGTCTGGGCATGGCACCATCCAGAGTGCTTCCCGTTGGAGGTGAATACGGCCTCGCCCCAGGAGCTCCTGCGCGTGCCAGGGATCGGGCCCATCTCAGCAAAGCGCCTCATCAAGGCCCGCCGGCAGGGCAAGATCAAGGGCCTGGAGGATTTGAAAGCGCTGGGGGTTGTAACCAAGCGGGCAGCCGCCTATTTGCTACTCAGCGGCCGGCAGGCAGTGAAGGAGGAGCAAACCCCCTTACCAGGAGAGCAGAGAGTAATACAGGCCTCTTACCTGTCCCCTGGCAATATGGAAATTGTCCTCCGGTAACACAGGCATCTTGCCTGTTCCACCAGAGCCCTCCTGGAAGGAGCCATGGAGGGATGTGGCATAGAGTCATAGTATCGCCCTTAAGATCGCCTGGCAGTCCTCCTCGCTTGTCGGGCGAGGGTTATTACGAATAACGCCCATCTGAAGCGCCTCACGAGCCAAGAGAGGAATATCCCCTTCCCTAACCCCTACCTCGCCTAAAGAAACGGGCAATTTCAGGGCCGCAACGAACTCTTTCAAGCGGCAGGCTAGCGTCGGTCCATCAGTACCCTGGGGCATTGCCAGGCTCTGACAGAGTAGAGGCAGTTTTTCTTCTCCGACCTCGAGATTAAACGCCAGAGAGGGAGACATCACCAGGGCACAAGCCACCCCGTGATGGATATTGAAATGCCCACAGAGCGGTCCAGCCAGGGCGTGCATTATCCCTAAACCGGCCTGATCCATGGCTATACCAGCGAATAGGCTGGCCAGGGCCAGCTCTTTACGCCCCTCCAGGTTGTCGCCATGCTCAATCACTTGGGGCAACCACCGCCAAATCTTGGCCAAAGCTTCCAGGGCGAATAGATCGCTGAGCGGATTGGCCCCTAACCCGACGTAGGCTTCCAGGGCATGCACAAAGGCATCCACGCCGGTGGCGGCGGTAAGGCGAGGTGGCAGTGATAGCATCAAGCGCGGATCGATGATGGCCAGCCTGGGACGAAGAAATGGACTGACAACCCCTTGCTTAGAGTGCTTGGCCTCATCAACGATGACGGCCACCTTGCTTACCTCAGCGCCCGTCCCCGCCGTGGTAGGGATAGCCACTAAGGGCATAAGGGGCCCAGGCACCTTTTTACCACCCCACTGATAGTCCCGGTACTCACCTCCGGCGCTGAGCAGGAGGGCGATGGCCTTGGCTACGTCAATGGCGCTCCCCCCACCCAAAGCCACCAGGAGATCTGTTCCCTCCGCTTGAGCCAGTTGCTGCCCTTTCTCCACTGATTCAACCGTAGGATTGGTGTGTACCTCGGTGAAGGTGGCCACCCCCAACCCTGCTTCTTGAATCACCTCAGTCAATCTGGCCACCAACCCCATCTCCGCCAGGCCAGCGTCGCTCACCAGAAGCACCTTGCTGCCCTCGAGTCTGGACAGCTCCGTCGCTAAGACAGTGAAGACGTCCTTGCCGAATATGATTTGCGTTGCTAAATGAAAAGAGAATTCTGGCAACACACTAGACCTCCTCACCTATGACACTTTTACCCCGGCCCGCGCCAGCAGCCCCCGTGCTGCTCGTCCTGCCGTCTTCAATACCGCTTCCTCATCCAGGTGGCAAAACCGCTTGCCCTGCAACAACACCCTCCCATCAACGATAACCGTGTCCACATCACCGCAATTGGTGTTATAGACCAGGGCAGAGGGTACGCGGTGCACCGGAGCAGTATGGGGAGTGTCAAGGTCGATGACCGCAATATCGGCCTTTCGCCCCACTTCCAGACTGCCGATGGTATCAGCCAACCCCATAGCCCGTGCTCCCCCCAGGGTGGCCATCTCCAACACATCTTCCGGCAGAATGACCCGCGAATTGAGGGTGTGCACTTTCTGCAAACAGGCCGTGAACTTCAGCACTTCCAACATATCCTGCGAGTTATTGCTGGCCGGGCCATCAGTGGCAATGGCCACGTTAACCCCTTTCTTCCGCATCTTGGCTATGGGGGCGATACCTGAAGCAAGATACATATTGCTTACAGGGCAATGAACGACTGTGCTACCGCTGGCGGCGATGGTCGTGATCTCAGCGGGGGTAAGCCAAACACAGTGAACGAGCTGAGTGCGTGGGCCTAAAACACCAAGGTCAGCACACCATTCGATGTTACGTTTACCGGTCTCGGCGAGCACCATCTCCACCTCCTCGCGGGTCTCAGCGATGTGGATATGGATGCCCACGCCCCATTCTGTGGCCAGCCGCACCACCTGGGTCATCAAATGCTCACTGCAACCCCAGGGTATAAGGGGACCGAACTCAACGCCTATTCTTCCGGCCGCCGCGCCTTGCCATTTATGCGTCGCCCGCTCCATCGCCAGGAGGATGGTCCTTTCATCTTCCTGAATGGCTGGGTAATAGTTCTTGTCGGCGAAGCCACGCGCCAGCAGGGCCCGTATACCAGAGTCGCTCACGGCCTCGGCTACCCGATCAAAGTTATGCAGAGAGGCATTGATATAATGTTGGCTGATGATCGAGGTTGCACCCGATCTGAGGTTCTCCAGGCAACCGAGCAGCGCTGCCCAATAACACTCCTCTTCGTTCATGGCGGCCGTTACTGGCCAGACGACGGATTGGAGCCACTGGAGCAAGGGTTTATCATCGGCCAGGCCACGGATAAGGGTCTGAAAGAGATGGGTATGGGCGTTCACCAGCCCAGGGATGATGGCCATGCCCGAAGCGTCGATCGTCTCCTCGGCGCGCTCGACCAGATGCAGCCCTGGTTGTCCCCCAACCTCGCGGATAAGGTCGTCCTCAACGTAAACATAGCCGTCTTCGATGATGCGGCCGTCTCGATCCATAGTGACGATAGTGCCATTCTTGATCAGTAGTGATGACATCAGAGCACCCAAAAATCTGGCTAGAAGCTATCTTTGACCCAGCCGAAGATCGTAGGAAGCCTTCCCAACCTTGGGACTTAAGCGGAAGGAATTGCCGACTGGCGCGCCTGCTTCAAAAGACGGGCAGTCTTGGCCACCTTGAGCCCCAGGTCATGGCAGAGGCGCATCCCCTCCTCATCCTGGGCTGCGCCGACGGCACGGGCATCTTTGGACCAGATGGCCGCACCCAAATTACCACCGTGTATGCCTGCTACCGGCAAGATACCGAAACACATATAGAAGCCGACGATGGCCAGGATAGCCGGCTCGTGTCCCCCGGTCCGATCGCCTCCCGTGACCAGCACCCCTCCCACCTTGTTGGCCAGCAGATCAGCATGAAACCAGAGGGTGCGCATGCGGTCCATCATCACCTTCAACTGTCCGCTCACTGTGCCCATATACACCGGGGTGGCCAGGATGTAGCCATCAGCCTCCAGAAAAGGCTCATAAATCTGGCGCATATCATCCTTAAGAGAACAGGCCTTTTCCAAGCTGAAGGATTCTGCTCGATGACGCAGGCAATAATCACAGTGGAGGCAAGGACTGATCTTTTTGCCTTTTAGGGAGATGATCGTTGTCTCCACGCCAGGAAGGCTGGCCGCAGCCCGCATAGCCTCATTAAGGGCATAAAGGGTAGCCCCCTTACGGGGACTGCCTGAAATCCCCAGGATCTTTACCGGTTCGAGGGATCGTTTTTCCTCTGGCAAGGCGCTTACCTCCGCTCACCACTGCCCTGGCTTTCAGGGAAGCGGTCGAAGATTATTGAGGACCAGCCTGTCCCAGGAGCAAACTGACCATCGCTATGGTATTACAAGGCGAATGGGGGTGTCAAGGATTTCTAGCAAGACGTGGAAGAGAGTTTCTTGTAGTTTCCCCGAATGGATCGCTTAAACAGGAACCGACTGGCCTCCGCCGAGAGAGCGGCTCGCCGCGCCTGCTTGTTTTGGGTCAACCGTTCGATGATGCCCAGGTTACGCACCGCCCCGAGCTGCATCCATTCAAGCGTATGGGCCTGTTCCCATATTTGCTGACCGAGTGGCGAGCGCAAGAGGACCGTATTCTCATCAGGGCGCGAGCCAACAGCACCAACGGAGATGTCAGCCAGCTCGGCCGTGAAGTCCTGGCAACTAGGGCAGATCGGCCAGACGAGCTCTTTCAGTTCAACCAAGGGCCGATTCTCGATTCGCTCCACCCCATAGGCAACGAAATTACCCTTCTTGATGTCAAAACGGCTGACCTCCCTGATAGGCATGCCCATCTCCCGCTCCACAAACGGCCTGAGGCCGTGAGGGCATCCATAGATGAAGCTTTCAGCACAGAAGAGTCCGACCGTCAAGACCACTCTTTCCGCCCCATAACGCTCGCCCTTCCGCAATTGTAGATTGCGCAGGGCATTTACCTGACAGGGCATGCCGACAAAGGCCAGGCGCTCGTACCGCTCCACCGCCTCCCCCAGCACAGAAAGGGCCGGAGCAGCCGTGTATTTGGAGCCAGCAGCCCCGCTGACCTCCTCCTCACTGGTAGCGAGGAACGCTCGAGGCCTCCACTCAGCATCACGACCTGTAACGATGACCCCCTGCACAAGCCCCTGCCGTAGCGCGAAGCGGAGCAGCGCCGTGGTCACGCCGGCATCCTGGGCCTGAGGCGCCTTCTCCACAGCCCTAGCAGCGTAAGCGGCCACGTAAAACCCTAAGAGAGGATGTTGCCGACTATGCCCGAAGAGCTCCACCTCCATCTGGGGTGTCCAGGGATGAGCACGGGGACAGATGCTGAAACAGAGCATGCAGGTGCGGCAGAGGGAGGGATCACCCCGTAGCCCTGGCTGACTCGCCTCAAACGCATCCCACTTACAAAAGGAGAGACAGGCCCCACAATGGGAACAAGGGTCGGCATCGATTTGTTTTAGTCTCAGCTCCTCATCCGAAATCATCTTCCTGTCCTCAGATTATATAGAGTGTCCCGCTCGACGGGGATGCGTCCGGCCTGGCAGATAGCCTCCTCGATCTGGTCCCTGGTCAGGGACTGTCCATGGGCTGAACCGGCGCTCCGGGAGATGTTCTCCTCCATCAGCGTTCCCCCAAAATCGTTCGCCCCCCAGGATAGCGAACGCTTCACCCCCTCTACCCCTATCTTCACCCAACTGTTCTGGATGTTGGGCAGGTCAGCGCCGAGATAGAGACGGGCATAGGCAGTAACCTTCAAGACCTCCTCCAGGCTGATCGGTCGCAGGTGGTAACGCCGTGCTAGGGGGGTTGCTCCGGGCACGAAGGGCAAGAGCACCAGCTCCGTGAAACCCCCGCTCTCCAGCTGGATATGGCGCAATATCTCGAGGTGACGAAGGCGGTGATGCCAGTTCTCGATGTGTCCAAACATCATCGTGGCCGTCGTCTTGATTCCCAAACGGTGCGCCGTAGTGATGACCTCCACCCATTCAGCAGTGGTCAACTTTTGGGGACAGATCTTCTGCCGCACCTCATCAACGAGGATCTCGGCGGCTGTCCCCGGCATCGTATCCAACCCCGCTTCCTGGAGACGGGCCAGTGTATCAGCGATGGAAAGCCCATTGCGCTGGGCTATCCACCAGACCTCCATAGGGGAGAAGGCATGGATATGCAGATGGGGAAAGCGCTGTTTGATGGCCGAGACCATATTAAGGTAAAAGGGCAGCTCCAGCGTCGGGTTCAGACCACCCTGGATGCATACCTCGGTAGCCTGCCGGGCCACAGCCTCCTCGGCTTTTTGGAGGACCTCAGCGATGGTGAGCTGATAAGCATCCCCTTCCCCACTGTCCCGGCGGAAGGCGCAGAAGGCGCATCTGCCCTGACATATATTAGTGATATTAACGTTGCGGTTAACAACGTAGGTCACGCGATCCCCAACCAACCGCCGGCGCAAGGCGTCGGCCACCGGGGCCAGATCAGCGTCCACCTCAGGATGAACAGGAAGGCGATCCTGAAGATGGAAACCGGCCCTGGACAGGGTCGCCCCCAGCTCCTCTGGCTTCGGCCAGGGGCACTCTGGATTGATATAGTCGATGGCTGGCGAGAGCCCACCCAGATCATTTGCCCCGGCGCGCAACAAGGGCAGGCAGTCGGAAGTCAGGTTCGGCGCTATTTGCACAGGTACCGTCGGCAACAGCTGGCGGGCTTGACGCACCGTTTCCACCATATCTTCCAGGGTCGGTTCCGCCCAATGTGCCATTGGCGTACCCACCTTGGGCTTAAAATTTTGGATGATGACTTCCTGAATATGCCCATAACGCTCTTGTAAGCGCTTGATGATCAGTAGCGCGGCATGCCTGTTCGACGCCGATTCCCCGATGCCGACGAGGAGGCCGGTCGTGAAAGGGATGCGTAATCTACCAGCCTCTTCGATATGAGCGATACGTTCACTGATGCGTTTGCCGGGCTGTTCCTTATGGGCGGCCAAACCCTCGCTGGCCGTCTCGAGCATCAGTCCCATGGAGACGTTAACTTCCTTCAGACGCCCCAGCTGAGGGCCAGTCAACACACCGATGTTCGTGTGGGGGAGCAGTCCCAGGCGCAAGGCCAGGGCACAGAGCTGATACACGTATGCGATAAACTCTTCCTCGGTCAGGGGGAAGTCCTTCTCCAGCCAGGGGCGCTCGCCAGACATGATGAGGGCCTCCCGACAGCCCTGGCCCTTGGCCAGAGTGAGGGTGTGCTCAGCCTCAGCCAGAGAAAGCACGTGGTTATCGTCGGCCCGAAAACTGCAATAGCTACAGCGGTTGTGGCAACGGCGCGTGGGGACAAGCGTGATGCTGCGCGAGAAGGTCACGACATTGGCAGGAGGAAGGGACTGCCCATACATTCAGCTGCCTTTGACGACCTGGAGGAACTCCCGCCCGGCCTTGGCCATCAAGCCGGTTATACCCGTAGCAAAATAGCGAACGCCAGCCGCTAGATACTTCCTGGCCGTTTCTGCATCAGACACGTAGATGCCAACTGTCTTACCCGCGGCTTGCACCTCAGCGATGATTTTGGTGATAAGATCCTCGACGATCGGTTCGCGCGTTCGTCCCGGTACACCCAAGGATTGTGAAAGGTCGGTTGGTCCGATGAAGAAGACGTCGATCCCCTCGATGGTCAGTATCTCGGGCAGGTTTTGCACGCATTCCCTGTTCTCTATATGTAAGACGATCATCGTTTCTTCATTGGCCTGCTTGACATACTCACTAAGTGTCGTAGCGAGCCCATAAGTCGCCGCCCGCACACCGGCCAAGCCCCTCCGCCCCTGAGGGTAGTATTTTACAGATTGAACCGCGGCCGTGGCGTCAGCCTTGGTGTAAACCTGAGGCACGTGTACACCCAGAGCTCCTATATCCAGGAAACGCAAAATCACCTGAGGAACGATCTGAGGCACGCGGATCAAGGGGGTGATGCCGGTCACCTCCGCTGCCCTCACCAGATCCTGACAGCTCTCCTCGTTCATAGGGCCATGCTCGGCATCGATGATGACGTGATCAAAGCCCAGGTGACCGCAAATCTCCACGATGGGCGGGGCCGGAAAAGTGATGAAGGCCCCAAATATAGGCTCGCCGGCCCTAATCTTCTGCTTAGCTAAATTCTTCCTCACATCTCCCTCCTAACAACAGACCATATTTGGACAAGGTGGATTATAGCATAAACTTCCCATTGAATAGGCCCTAGTCATTGAGGTATAATGGGGAAGAAGATGCTGACCGGAGGCTATGGTGGGCTCGCAGTCCTATTATCGCAAATGGCGCTCGCAGACCTTCGCCGAAATCGTTGGGCAGGAACATGTCACCCGTACCCTGCAGAATGCCCTACAGACAGGGCGCCTGGCGCACGCCTATCTTTTCTGTGGCCCACGCGGCATCGGCAAGACCTCTGCTGCGCGCCTTCTGGCCAAGACCGTCAACTGTCTGAACAACGGTGGCGTCGAGCCCTGTAACCAGTGCTCGATGTGCCAGGCCATCAACAATGGGCAAGCCCTTGATATCATTGAGATCGATGCCGCTTCCAATCGAGGGATTGATGAGATCCGTGACTTGCGGGAGAAGGTCAACTTTGCCCCTACCTTAGCCCGCTATAAGTTTTATATTCTGGATGAAGCGCATATGCTGACCAACGAGGCCTTCAACGCTCTTCTGAAGACCCTGGAAGAGCCCCCGGCCCACACGATCTTCGTGCTGGTCACTACTGAGCCACATAAGCTGCCGGCCACCATCATCTCTCGCTGCCAGCGCTTTGACTTTCGACGCATCTCCCTCCGAGGCATCATTGGGCGCCTTAGCTATATTTGCCAACAGGAGGGCATCCAGGTTGAAGAGTCTGCCCTTGAATTCATCGCTCGCGCTGCGACGGGCAGTCTGCGTGATGCGGTGAGCCTCTTGGATCAAGTCGTCGCCTACTGCGGTACCCAGGGGATCACTCTAGATCAGGTGCGCCAGGTCCTTGGGGCAAGCCGATCACAGGCAGCTACCCAGTTGACCGACTATATTATCGAGCGAGACGTGCGTGGTGGGCTGCGTTTGATCAATCAGGTGGCCGACGACGGGGCAGACCTACGCCAGTTCAGCCGAGAGGTTATTGAACACCTACGAGGGCTTATGCTTCTAGAACAAACGGGGGGTAACCCCGATGGACTGTTGGAGGTTACATCGGAGATGCTCATGGAGATGCAACGCCAGGCCCAAAAGGTGCCTCTGGAGCTGCTCATGCAGGCCATAAAGCTGTTCAACCAGGCCGAGCTCGGATTGCGTGGTCCGGCTCAGTCACAGCTGCCGCTGGAGATGGCTTTCGTGGAGACGATTATGTGGGCCGACCGCGAGATGGGCGGTCCACCCCCTCACCCCCCGATGCGCGGCACTCTTGACCGGAGCAGAAGCAGTTCCTCCATTAGCGTCACACCCGTTCGGCCACGCGGTACGGAGGCACCGACTGCCCCCAGACAGGAGGCCCCTTCCACCATTGGAAAACAAGCAGCTGAGACAAGAGGGGTGGTGAAGGCCTTTCCTTCGCCCGAGAGAACGCCAACTCCACTCCCGGCGGGACGGGATGGGGAGTCTCCCGAGTCCCCCGCGGGGGAATTCGAGCAAGTAGTAAGAAATTGGCCGAATGTTATGGAGTCCCTGCACACCATCAATAAATCCATTCAGGCTCTTCTACGGGCTTGTCGACCCATCGCCGTGGAGAATGGAACGCTAGTTCTTGGCTTCTTCTACGCTTTCCATAAGGAGCGAATCGAAGAACCCAAGAACAAGGTCATAGTGGAGGGGGTCATCAGCAAAGTCCTGGGTGTCCCTTGCCGGATTCGCTGCATACACACGGGCAAGTCTGGGGAGCAAGGACAATCAGCTGTCGACGATCCAGTGGTGAAGGCAGCTATATCCCTGGGGGCGAGAGTCAAGAAAATTGACATCGTGCCCGGCGAGTCAACCAGGGCCGCTCTTCCAGAAGAGCCCCCTGGAGAGGTGAGAGATGTTCGGTAATCCCAATATGCTTCGCCAAATACAGGCCAAGCTGCTTAAGACTCAAGAGGAGCTGGCCAATGAAACCATAGAGGCTACGGCAGGAGGCGGCGCTGTGACTATCGTTATTAACGGCCATCAGAAGGTTCAATCCGTTAAGATCGCCCCCGAGGCGGTGGATCCGGAGGACATCGGCCTATTGGAGGATCTCATCATCGCGGCCATGAACGAGGCCGTGACAAAATCCCACGAGTTGGCCGCCAAGCGGCTGGGGGCTATCACAGGTGGGCTGAGAATTCCGGGGCTCATCTAGCCTTTAGCCCCAAATAGACCGGAATTTATCCGCTGGAGATCTTCCTTGAGAGTACTACTGAAATTGCCAGTGCTCACTAGATCCAGTACAATACTACTGTGCCACCTGCTCAGGGTAGGTGGACAGTAAGCCCGCAATGGCTGGATAGGCGACCCACATCACTATCGTGCAAAAGGAGTGTCGGAATGAATCTGCGCGGCTGGATGGTTGTAGTAACCCTGTTCACCGTTATAATCGGTGCGAGTCTAATCATCGGAACATTGATTGTGGCCAACACGATCGACTACGTGAAAACTTTAGATAGCTCTCTGTTGATCGTCACCGGCTCTGCCCAGCAAATCATTACCTCAGACGAGGTGAAATGGACGAGTACCTTCTCCCGCGAGACGCCTGCGAACGATCTGAAAGGCGGGTACACTCACATGAAGAATGATCTCACCCTTGTCTCAAGGTACCTTAGTAGCCAGGGCGTAAGCCCAAAGGAAATCACGATTTCGCCGGTAATGATGACTCCCGTGTACAACAACTGTGGATCCGCCATTAAATTCGGCGTAGCACCAAATCAAGGTGGCTGTGTTAACGAAATTGTCAGTTATCGGCTGGTTCAAAACGTGGAGGTGAACTCGAGCGACGTGAACAGGATCACCAAAGCAGCGCAGGATTCTAGTGCGCTGATTGACCAAGGCGTGATCTTCTCTACCCAAAGGCTAGAATACTACTACACGAAATTGCCTGATTTGCGGGTGAAATTGCTGGTAGCCGCGACGAAAGACGCTCAAACTCGGGCAGAACAAATTGCTGCCAGTGCTGGTGAGAAACTGGGGCACTTGATGTCAGAGAGTAGCGGGGTGTTTCAGATTACACCAGTGAATTCCACGCAAATCTCCGACGTCGGCATGTACGATACTTCGACGATCGAAAAGAAAATCACGGCCGTTGTTCGAGCGTCATTCACGCTGAATCACTAGCCGTCATTATCTCAACGACGAACATAGCTGACGCCCCCATAGGTATGATCTCGTTCAGATACAAAAGGGGCCACCCTTCTTGGTGAGTAAAGGTCAGGGCGTATGGCTAGACGCGAATTATGGGGTTACCCAGAGCATTTTGCCCTATCGCTTGGCATCCTCCGCTGGAGCCCACGGCAAAGGCTCAAGAGCAATCTCGTTTACTACTTGACAGTGCTCCTTGTAATGTACTAAACTACAGTTATTGTATTTTACATCCAACCCCAAAAGGGAGGTGGTGTAAGTGAAGCAACGACAACCTATGACAAAAATCGTTCGGCCATTACGGGGCGGCCAGATTACTATCCCAGCGGAGTTTCGCAGGGAACTCGGGATTAACGAGCAATCGTATTTGCAGATCACTCTCTTGCAAGGCGAACTGCGGATCAAGCCCGCGCGGGTAACGGCAGAGCTGCAGGGATCAGCCTGGCTGAAGGAGTTGTATCAGTATTTCGCTCCCGCGCGTCAGGAAGCGGCCCGCTACAGCGAGGAGGAGATTAACACAGACATTGACGCTGCGGTCAAGGAAGTCCGAAGGAAGCGTGCTCCGAGTAGTCTTTGACACCGTCATATTCGTTCGCAGTCTGATCAATCCATTTGGCATCTGGGGACAGTTGATCTTCGATCATGCCGAGGAGTATGAGTTGTATCTCTCCCCGCCCATCCTCCAAGAGATTCTGGAAGTCCTCGAGCGCCCAGCCATCAAGCGGAAGTACCGAACGATCATCGGACGAGGGATGATCCACCTTCTCGACATCTTCTCTCAGGCAAATGTCGTCGAGATCGCCGAAATTAAGGCCGCCTCCCGCGACCCCGAGGACAACAAGTTCCTCACCACCGCCGAGGTGGCCGGAGCGCAATATCTTATCAGCGAGGACGGCGACCTGCTTGACCTCGAGGAATATCAGGGGATGAAGATCATCAACGCCGAAACCTTTTTGCGGATCCTCAAGCAAGGGGAACAGGGCGAAACGTAGGCGCTAACTATCCTCGTTATCTGCCGAGCAACAAGCCGCTACTGGCGGCTTTTTTCGAAAGCGCTGGCAACCCACCCCCTGTCAAACCCCCAAAACAGCCGCAACACCAATAATTTGACTTTGGCAGGCATTGTTGATATAATGATATTACTTAAAGCGAGGCGACGATAGATGACTGTAAGCAGCGTTTCGAAGGATTCGCCTTTACCCCTCTATTACCAGCTGACCGAACTGCTTCGCAGCAAAATCGAGAGCGGCGAATGGAAGCCCGGTCAGCAGATCCCCACGGAACAAGAGCTATGCGAGCAGAATAAGGTGAGCCGCATAACCGTAAGACAGTCCCTCAGCAACCTGGTTCATGAGGGATTGTTATACCGGGCTCAGGGTAAGGGCACCTTTGTAACTATGCCCCGCATCCAACAGGGCCCCCAAAGGCTGACCTCCTTCTCGGAAGATATGCAGCAGCGCGGGATGAGGCCCGGCGCTAAGGTGCTGGATATAGAGGTGCTACCTGCTCCAGCGGGCATCGCCTCCAAGCTGAGGCTGGAACCGGGTGAGCCAGTAATTATGATCAAACGACTGCGCCTCGCCGATGACGAACCTATGGGCATCCAGACCGCCTATATCCCACATAGGCTATGTCCTCATCTTGTGAACGACGATCTCAACGACCAATCCCTCTACCAGTTGCTTTCCACTAAATACGGCCTTCGCCCAAGGCGGGCAACCGAGTCCTACGTGGCTGTCCAGGCCGACAAAGGTGAGGCACGCCTGCTAAAGAGCCCTGAGAACGCGGCCGTCCTAGCCGTAGAGCGCATCAGTTATAGCGCCGATGGACAGCCCATTGAATTCGTGCGCTCCGTGATGCGTGGCGACAGATATAGTGTGTCCGTGGAGCTGGTCAGTGAGTAGATACCGCTACTGGGAGGTGATGTTCGTCCGCAAGATTTACAGGGCTGCTGGCGTGACAGGCCAGGTGACTAGATTGGCCGCTTTAGTTATTTAGGACAAGGAGGTTAGAATTATGCCCAACAAGCTTTTCGGCTACCTCGGGGCCATCCTGATCGTGGCTCTACTGATCTCCTGCGCCCCTGCACCAGCCATCGCCCCAACACCCACCAAGGTCGCGCCCACACCCACTCCAACACCAAAAGCACCGAAGGTGGGCGGCGTGCTCTCTGTGGCCCAGATATCAGAAGCACCAGGATTGGACCCCCATAAGGTGCCCGCGGCGGCTACTGTACGGTTAACGGAGCAGATGTACGATGCCCTGGTGAAGTTGAACCCGAACATGCAGGTCGTGCCCGACCTGGCCTCCTCCTGGGAAACCCCCGATCCCAAGACCTACATCTTCCACCTGCGGAAAGGGGTCAAATTCCATAACGGACGTGAACTCACCGCCGACGATGTGAAGTACAGTATCGAGCGCATCCTCGACAAGAAGACGGGGGCCATGGCCGCCTCCTACTTCGTGGCCATTGATAAGATCGAAACACCAGACCCCTACACGGTCAAGTTCCTCCTCAAAAATCCCTTCGCGCCCTTCCTGACCAACCTGGCCAGCTTCTATGCCATGATTGTGCCTAAGGAGGTTGTCGAAGCCAGTGGGGATCTACAAAAGGTGGCCGTAGGGACGGGTCCTTTCAAGCTGGGCGAGCGGGTGCCGGACAACGTCACGAAGCTGGAGCGGAACAAGGACTACTTCATCGCCGGTCAGCCATACCTGGATGGCCTAAACTTCTTCGTGACCAAGGACGAGGCAGCTATCGTCGCCGCCTTGCGAGCTAAGCAACTAGACTTCGCCACCGTGAGCCCCAGCTCGGCTCGCCTACTCAAGACGGAGAAGGATCTCAAGGTGGTCTCCAGCCCGGGACTCGCTTACTACTATCTCGGTTTTAATGGCAGCAAGCCCCCCTTCAACGATGTGCGGGTGAGGCAGGCCATAAGCTACGCCGTTGACCGACAGAAGATCATTGATACCGTCTTCTGGGGCGAGGCTGTCCTGACCGGTCCTATCGCTCCCAGCCTGGGGGACTGGGCCATTCCCGTGAGCAATTACCCCTCCTACACACCGAACGTCACTAAGGCCAAGGAGCTCTTGGCCCAGGCCGGCTATCCCCAGGGCTTCAAGAGCACGATCAAGGTCTCGACCCAGCTCCAGATTGAGGCGGCTCAGATCATCCAAAGCCAACTGCGAGCCATAGGGATAGAGACCGAGATCGTTCAAGTGGAGTGGGGAACCTATGTCGCCGATTGGCGGGCCAGCAATTTCGATATGATCGCCGGGTCGAATCAAGGGCGCGCTGATCCAGACGAGTATACCTATTTCCATTTCCATTCCAAGGGCTCAGCCAATGTCTGGAAGTTCAGCAATGCTACAGTAGACGGTCTGGCTGAGCAAGGAAGAACGACGATCGATCCCAAGGAGCGTAAGGCAGTCTACGCCGAGCTGCAGAAGGAGATCGTCGAACAATCGCCGCTGCTCTTCCTCTGCGCGCCCAACAACTTCTTTGTCTATCAGAACTATGTCAAAGACTACGTGCCTATGCCGAACATCCAGAACCTATCCTTCGCTACAACTTGGCTGGATAAGTAGCCTATATCCCCAGGATGGGGAGTGGGGCTTCGCCCCGCCGCAGGCGGGAGGTTCGAAGTATCCCAAAAACCTCTACTACCTCCCCTTCTCCCGTCCTTCCCAGACGGGAAGGACGGGAGAAGGGGGCAGGGGGATGAGGGTATCTCCCCCCTAGTTGGAGGATTTTAATTACTTTAAGGGAGGTTAGAATTATGCCCAATAAGATTTTCGGCTACCTTGGGGCCATCCTGATCGTGGCTCTACTGATCTCCTGCGCCCCTGCACCAGCCATCGCCCCAACACCCACCAAGGTCGCGCCCACACCCACTCCAACACCAAAAGCACCGAAGGTGGGCGGCGTGCTCTCCGTGGCCCAAAAAGCCGAAGCACCAGGATTGGATCCCCATAAGGAGCCGGCCGAAACCACCGCCAGGCTGACTGAGCAGATTTATAGTACTCTGGTGAAGTTGAACCCGAACATGCAGGTCGTGCCCGACCTGGCCTCCTCCTGGGAGACCCCCGATCCCAAGACCTACATCTTCCACCTGCGGAAAGGGGTCAAGTTCCATAACGGACGTGAACTCACCGCCGACGATGTGAAGTACAGTATCGAGCGCATCCTCGACAAGAAGACGGGGGCCATGGCCGCCTCCTACTTCGTGGCCATTGATAAGATCGAGACGCCAGACCCCTACACAGTCAAGTTCCTCCTCAAAAATCCCTTCGCCCCCTTCCTGACCAACCTGGCCAGCTTCTACGCCGTGATTGTGCCCAAGGAGATCGTCGAGGCCAGCGGGGACCTGAAAAAAGTAGCGGTGGGTACAGGGCCCTTCAAGCTGGCTGAGCGGGTGCCAGACAACGTCACGAAGCTGGAGCGGAACAAGGACTACTTCATCGCCGGTCAGCCATACCTGGACGGCCTAAACTTCTTCGTGATGAAGGATGAAGCGGCAGTCATCGCCGCGCTGCGGGCCAAGCAAATAGACTTCGCTACTTTATCTGCTGGTTCGGCCCGCTTACTCAAGGGAGAGAAGGATATCACGGTGGTCTCCAGCCCAGGGCTCGCCCGCTACAACCTTGGTATGAACAATAGCAAGCCCCCCTTCAACGATGTGCGAGTGAGGCAGGCCATAAGCTACGCCGTTGACCGACAGAAGATCATTGATACTGTCTTCTGGGGCGAGGCCGTTCTGACGGGTCCCATCGTGCCCGCTCTGGGGGATTGGGCCATCCCCGTGAGCACTTACCCCTCCTACACACCGAACGTCACCAAGGCCAAGGAGCTCTTAGCCCAGGCCGGCTATCCCCAGGGCTTCAAGACTACAATTAAGGCCTCCACTCAGACTCAGGCTGAGATCGCTCAGGTCATCCAGAGCCAACTGCGAGTCGTAGGGGTTGAAGCCCTGGGGATA
>JAMCVK010000042.1 GCA_023475225.1 Chloroflexota bacterium | reverse complement strand
GGCCTATACCGCTCAGACCTGGGACGAGCTGAGCAGTTTCTACTGGTACGGCTCAAGGGCCTATGACCCCAGCCTGGGGCGCTTCCTCAGTGCGGATACGATCGTGCCCGACTACAAGAACCCGCAGAGCCTGAACCGCTATAGTTACGGATATAACAACCCTGTCAAGTATTCCGACCCAACCGGCCACTACCCGTGGGATCCTGACCCTTGGGCGGAGGAGTTTCGTCTCATCCACGGGCGCTATCCCACTGAGGAGGACCGGCGAGATCGGGAGTTCTCCCTGCGCAATCCCGGCTCTGGACCTGGGGGTGCCTGGACGGAGGAGGATTGGAAGGCCTATGGGATGGCCAGGGGCTATGGCTGGAGCCCCTCTGAGGGGATATTCGGCGGGGCCAAGGGCTCTCTTCCCGAGAGGCTGTTCATCTCCGCAGCACTGTCTATGCTGATCCGCTCCAAGATGGGCTCTGGCCAGGCCGCTTTGCTTCATCAACGAGGCACCACCATACGGTTTGGTGACCCCTTTGGCAACGCCTCAGCCTGGACAAGGGGTGGCACCGACATCGAGATCGACCCACTGTACGCGGGGTGGGCAGGTGGTACGCCCGTCGAAGCCCTGGCCGCCCTGCTGGCGCACGAGGCGGTGCACGTTGATGTCCAGAGCGGGCGGGCCATCTGGTTTATCCCACCAGATTCGATCGCTGAGGAGATGGGTGCCTTCAAGGTTGGGCGGGCTGTGTGGGGTGAGTTGAAGAAACGCGACTTCCATGATCAGGACTGGTGGGCGAAACGGGTGGACAGAGGCGAGGGGGCATTGATCGAGGCGATCCAGCGTACGATGTGGTGGCTGAGATGGTAGTGTGCCTGGCTGAGCATCCTTGCATCCTCCAGCGGGGGTTAGGGGGCATACTGTGAGGAAAGATGGATGGCTGTGGAGATGGCGCTTTTGCCTTCTCACGCTCATCCTGGCGATGGGCCTTACTGGATTGCTTATCTACATCTCCTTGGACTGGATCAAACTCTATGCGCGCTACACTGGTGTGGGGAGATCCCTCTTTGAAATCCGTGGCATTCAGGGATATACCCTCTTCCAGTCCCCTCGGGGTTGGCCGTCCTTCTCCTTTGAATACCCTCGCAACTGGGAGATAAATACAGCGGCGAGGGAAGCCGATATCCCGGGCAAGGGGATGACCAAGTACTGGGTGATGTGCGCCTTCGGGCCGAGGAATCCCAGCGATACCCGGAGCGCCGGTCTTTGGGTGACGGCGTATGCCCTGGGGAACCAGGGTGACAGCTATGCCTCCCTGGAGTGGTACATAGAGAGGGAGAGGAGCTTCATCAAGGAGGATATCGAGCTATCCAAGGACTTCGAGTATGAGCAGCTGTATCGTGAGGGTACGGTTCCCCTTGATGGGCATATAGCCAGGACCTTCGAGTATTCTCATGTCGTCCCCGGCGGCCTTCACGGAGGTCCGAAGGTGACGGTAAGGGGGAGCATCATTCTGGCCCTTCATGGCACCCATGTCTACGAGTTGGAGTACGGTGCGGCTGGGGAGGACTACGACCACTACCTGGAGGCCTTCGAGCGGATGGTGCGCACGTTCAGGTTCCTGGACTAGATGTGGTCAGCCCAATAGCATCGTTCTGAGGTGGTAACCAAGTACTATTATGCCCTGGAGGGGCTTATGGCCCTGGTGCACAATGGCGTGGTATACTACATCGTGACTGACTACTTTGGGCAGGCATTGTCAGTGGTGCAGCGTGAGATCTTAGCATGAAACTGACTTGCTATGGCGGCGTCGGCCAGATTGGGGGCAACCAGTTCCTCCTGGAAGATGGGGAGGTCAGAATATTCTTCGATTTCGGGATTCCCTTCCACGAACGAGGCCGCTTCTACGAAGAGTACCTGAAGCCACGCCCAGGGTTTGGCCTGCTGGACCCATTGACCATGGGACTGCTGCCACCCTTGCGTGGTCTCTACCGCGCGGACCTGGAGCAGGCAGTGCCAGATCTCTGGGATAACATTCAAGGATCAGCCGGGTTTCGGGACCTACAAGATGTCCAAATCCACGGCGTGTTGCTTTCCCACGCTCATCTGGACCACACGGGCTATCTCTCTTTTGTACGTGAGGACGTGCCTGTGTACACTAGCGCTATGACAGCCTTTATCGCTAAAGCCATCCAGGACAGCGGACGCAGCGATTTCGAGAGCGAGGTAGTCTACACAATCCCCAAGCAACGAATCGGGGCCCTCATCCAGGCTGAAAGAAGGATACCCGCTCAGCAGCGGCTTTTTCGAGTGTTCGAGCACTCCAGCCTCTCACCCGAAGCCCACGCCTTCTGGGTGGAGACACCAGGTAGCAGAGCCTTGACCTCTATCGACCTCCAGCCCGCCACGGATATCGCTGGGCTGGAGGTGCGCTGCTTTTCGGTCGACCACTCCATCCCAGGAGCCTCGGCCTTCGCCGTAAGGACCTCCGCTGGCTGGGTAGCCTACAGCGGAGATATCCGGCTTCACGGCACAAAAGGGCAATTGAGTCATCACTTTGCTGAGGAGTTGAGGGCACTCAAGCCACTGGCTCTCCTGTGTGAAGGCACTCGAGCAGACCTGGAGCGGGAGGGAGACCCGAACTATACTGAGCAAGACGTGTTAGAACGTGCCCTTGACGAGGTGCATCAGGCCCGAGGTTTGGTTGCGGCTGACTTTGGTCCGCGGAACATCGAAAGGCTGCGGATCTTTGCACAGATCGCTCGGGAGACAGGACGGGCTCTCGTAGTGCTGCCTAAGGATGCCTACCTCTTAAAAACAGCTCACCTGATAGACCCTGCTATTCCTTCGGTCAGCGAGGCTAGTAATATCCATGTTTACGAAGAGCCCAAGCTCACCATCGAACGGTGGGAGAAGAACATTCGGCAGGAGTGCCAGCACCGGCTGGTTACCCCCGCCCAGATACACGCACAGCAGGATCAATATATCCTCTGCTTCAGTTTCTACGACATTAATGACCTGCCAACGTTGCGACCTCACCGCGGAAGCCTATACCTGTACTCTTCTCACGAAGCCTTCGACGAGGAGATCCAGATGGACTTCCGACGTCTGCGGGCCTGGGTAGAATACTTCAGCATGCGCCATGCAGGTCTGCCTTTGGAAGAGCTTCACTGGGAGGTACCACAGGGGGAGCGAGGTCTGCATGCCTCTGGCCACGCTGACGGACAGAGCCTGGTGGAGCTAATCAACGAGATCAGGCCGGTTATTCTGATACCTATCCACACCGAAGAACGTGGCATAAAGTACTTTCAGCAAAAGGTTAGGGGAGCCGGCATCTCCATAGTCGTTCCTAAATATGGAGTGCCTATTTCGCTGGGTTCCTAGACCCAGGTCTCATCTACCCCTGTGAGCGTGACCCACACGGCCGAACAGCAGACGCAGTTGCCCAGTCCACAAAGTAGTATCAAAGAGCCTGGCTTCCACGTCAGCTATAAATAAGGGGCTGTATAGGTCCACTGGGCTCTGCTGCCCAAGCGGTGATGCGTCACGCCTTTAAGACCCGCCGCACAGCCATGATGGCCTGTTGAACGTGCTTTACAGTGATTCCATAATGGGTGACAAATCTGACCCTTTGGGGACCAAAGGGCACACCCCTCACCCCCTCAGCAGCCAGGCGGGTCAGAAGGTCGGCTACCGTAATCCTCTCGGTTATGTGGAAGGCGATGATGTTCGTTTGGACGGTGGTCGGATCGAGCGAAATCCCTTCTATCTCGGCCAAGCCCTCGGCCAACAGTCGGGCATTTTGATGATCCTCAGCCAGACGGTCGATCATCTGTTCCAGGGCCACGATGCCGGCCGCAGCGATAATCCCAGCCTGACGCATACCTCCACCGACCATCTTGCGGTATTTGCGAGCGCGTTGGATGTACTCCTCGGTTCCACAGAGGAGGGAGCCCACAGGAGCGGCCAGCCCCTTAGAGAGACAGAAGGTAACTGAATCTACCTCAGCCACAAGATTCTCGGTCGGTACACCCAGGTAGACTGCCGCATTGAAGATGCGGGCGCCATCCAAATGGACCATTAGGCCGTGCCGCTTGGCCACGCCGCAGAGCTCTCGCGTTTGTCCTACAGTGAGGACAGCTCCCCCACAACGATTATGCGTATTCTCCAGACAGAGCAGAGCTGTACGGGGAGCGTGGATGTCCAGTCCACGGATGGCCGCTTCCACCATCGCCGCATCGAGTCCACCGTTGACATTGGGTAGAGCACGCAACAAAAGTCCACCTAGGGCCGCGCAGCCCCCTACCTCATAATGAAGGACATGGGATTGGTCGCCGACGATGATCTCATCGCCACGTTGGCAATGTGAGAGCACTCCCACCAGATTGCCCATCGTCCCACTGGTCACCAGGAGGGCTCGCTCCTTGCCCATCATAGCAGCGGCCATCTCCTCTAAGCGATTAACGGTAGGATCCTCACCAAAGACATCATCCCCCAGTTCGGCCCGATACATCGCCTCACGCATGGCCGCTGTGGGTAGGGTAACTGTATCACTCCGCAGGTCGATCATCTCGTTTTTCGCACCCCCTGATACTACACAAAAATGGGTTATTGGGGTATAATAAAAAGAAGCCCAATTAGCCATTTTAATCGCAAAAAGCGCTGGGGGCAACTGTGCCAGAGCTCAAAATCGTTTCTGATTTTAAGCCCACCGGTGATCAACCGGAAGCCATCGCCAATCTGGTGGACGGACTAAGACGTGGCTACAAGGACCAAACTCTCCTGGGGGTGACAGGCTCAGGCAAAACCTTCACTATGGCCAATGTCATTGCCCAAGTGCAACGCCCGACCCTGGTCCTGGCCCACAATAAGACTTTGGCCGCCCAACTCTACACCGAGTTTAAGGAATTTCTGCCCGAAAATGCCGCCGAATACTTTGTCTCCTACTATGACTACTATCAACCAGAGGCCTACATCCCACGCACCGATACCTATATTGAGAAGGACTCGTCAATGAATGACGAGATTGATCGCCTACGACACGCCGCAACACGGGCCCTCTTCACCCGCCGCGATGTGGTTATCGTTGCCTCCGTCTCCTGCATCTACAGCCTCGGACCACCAGAAGAGTATAACTTGACCACCATAACCCTGACCAAAGGCGAGAGGCGCAATCGGGACAAAATCCTGCGCTTCCTCACCGATATCCATTATGAGCGCAATGATATCAACTTCACCCGGGGCAAGTTCCGCGTGCGCGGCGATACCCTGGAGATCCGCCCAGCCTACGAGGAGCTGGCCGTTCGTGTCGAGTTTTGGGGGGATGAGATCGAGCGCATCGTGGAGATCGACCCACTCACTGGCGAGATTTTGGCCGAGCGAACACAGGTGGTCATCTATCCGGCCAAGCACTTCGTAACCCCGCGAGAGAAGCTGCTGGCCGCCATGACCGATATTGAGCAGGAGCTCGCCGAACGGGTACAATGGCTGGAAAGCCAGGGTAAGCTCCTGGAAGCAGCTCGTCTCAAGCAACGGACTGAGTTCGACCTGGAGATGCTACGGGAAACGGGCATCTGCGCTGGTATTGAGAACTACTCCCGTCACCTTGCTCGACGCCCCCCAGGCAGCCGTCCATGGACGTTACTGGATTATTTCCCCGATGACTTCCTTATGTTCATCGATGAATCACACATGTCGCTCCCCCAGGTGCGAGGGATGTATCACGGCGACCGCTCGCGAAAAGAGGTTCTCGTTGAGTATGGCTTTCGCTTGCCCTCCGCTTTGGATAACCGCCCCCTGACCTTCCCTGAGTTTGAGCGGCATATCAACCAGGTGATCTATGTATCGGCTACGCCAGGACCTTATGAACTGGAACACAGCCAGCAAGTGGTCGAGCAGCTGATTCGTCCCACCGGCGTGATTGACCCCAGCATCGAGGTCAAGCCAACCCAGGGACAGATCGACGACCTTCTCAGCGAAATCAACAAGCGGGTGAATCGAGGCGAGAGGGCCCTGATCACAACGCTGACCAAACGGATGGCCGAGGCCCTGGCCGAGTATCTGCGGGAGATGGGCATAAAGGTACACTATCTCCACTCTGAGATCGAGACCCTGGAACGGGTGGAGATCCTGCGCGACCTGCGGTTAGGCGTCTATGATGTCGTCGTTGGCATCAACCTGCTGCGCGAAGGGTTGGACCTCCCAGAGGTCTCTCTGATAGCCATCCTCGACGCTGATAAGGAGGGTTACCTGCGTTCGGAGAGTGCCCTGATCCAAACCATTGGACGAGCGGCCCGCCACATTGATGGACATGTAATTATGTACGCTGATGTAGTGACCGATTCCATGCGGCGAGCGATCGAGGAAACCTACCGCCGCCGCAAGGTCCAGATGGAGTACAACGAGCGACACGGCATCACACCAGTCGGCATCAGGAAGGCAATCAGGGACATCACCGACCGCGTCAAGGCCGTGGCCGAGAGCCGCGCCACGTATGCCACCGGCGGAGAGATCCCACGAGACGAGCTGGCACGCTTGATCAAAGACCTCGAAGCGCAAATGAAGAGTGCCGCCAGAGACCTCGAATTTGAGCGGGCAGCACTCTTACGGGATCAAATCATCGAGCTACGAAAGAGTCTGGTATAGGGGACTATGCCTCAAGATAAGATCATCGTTCACGGGGCACGAGAGCATAATCTGAAGAATATCGACGTCGTTATCCCTCGCGATAAATTCGTCGTCATCACAGGGCTCTCCGGCTCGGGGAAATCAAGCCTGGCCTTTGACACCATCTACGCTGAGGGACAGCGACGCTATGTGGAATCGTTATCAGCCTACGCCCGCCAGTTCTTGGGACAGATGGAGAAGCCCGACGTTGACTATATCGAGGGGCTATCTCCGGCCATCTCCATCGACCAAAAGGGTGTCAGTCATAACCCTCGCTCAACGGTGGGCACGGTGACCGAGACCTATGATTATCTACGCCTGTTATTTGCCCGTGTCGGACATCCCCACTGCCCCAAGTGCGGGCGTGAGATCAGCCAACAGACGGTGCAACAGATCGTTGATACCATCCTTGGACTGTCAGAGGGCAGCCGCATTATGATCATGGCCCCCCTTGTCCGTGACCGCAAAGGTGAACACCAGCAGGTCCTCGAGGATGTCCGCAAGAGCGGCTACGTGCGCGTGCGAATAGATGGCCGCATCTACGACATCAGTGAGGAGATCGAGATGGATAAGAATAAGAAACATACCATCGATGTGGTTGTGGACCGTCTCGTTATCAGGAAGACCGCCGAGGATGAGAACGGGCGAGGGGTCAATCCTGATACCGGCCGCCTGGCCGATTCAGTGGAGACAGCCCTTAAACTGGGAGGCGGCGTCGTACTTATCTCCATCATCGATGGGCCAGAACTGCTCTTCTCGGAGCATTTCGCCTGTGTCCATTGCGGGATTAGCCTGGGCGAGATCGCCCCACGCACCTTCTCCTTCAATAGCCCACACGGTGCTTGTCGGACCTGCACCGGCCTGGGCATAACTATGGAGATCGATCCCGAACTGGTCATTCCTAACAAGGAACTGACGCTAGCGGAGGGAGCTATTCAACCCTGGAGCAGAGCTAGCGCCAACAACACTTACTTCGCCCACATGCTGGGGGCAGTTGCCCGACATTACGGCTTCTCGATGCACGTTCCGGCGAAGAACCTCAGCCAGGAGCAGCTGAACATTTTACTGTATGGCTCCAGAGGAACAACTATCAGACTCAGACACGAGAACAGGTATGGCCGGATGCACGAGTACGAGACGACCTTTGAAGGGGTCATCCCCAACCTTGAACGCCGTTATCGGGAGACGGATTCCGACTATATCCGCAGCGAGATCGAGCGCTATATGTCTGGGCGCCCCTGTCCAGCCTGCAATGGCGCCCGCTTGAAGCCCGAGAGCCTCGCTGTGACCATCGCCGGCAAATCGATTGTGGACGTCACGCGCCTATCGGTGACCGAGGCGATGCGCTGGTTTGAGACCCTCGAGCCCCAACTGAGTGAACGAGAGCGCCTCATCGCCAAGCAGGTCATCAAGGAGATTCGCGCTCGCCTCGGCTTCCTACTGGACGTCGGGCTGGAGTACCTCACCATCGACCGGGCGGCTGGGACGCTTTCCGGTGGAGAGGCCCAGCGTATTCGTTTAGCCACACAGATCGGCAGCAGTTTGATGGGCGTACTCTACATCCTGGATGAGCCCAGCATCGGGCTTCACCAACGCGATAACCGACGCCTCATCAATACATTGAAGCGCCTGCGCGATATTGGGAATACAGTACTGGTGATCGAACACGATGAGGAAACGATCCGCTCGTCTGACTACATCATCGATATTGGACCCGGCGCCGGCGAACACGGTGGCGAGGTCGTAGCCGCTGGTACACTCCAGGACATAATGAACTGCCCACGTTCCATCACCGGTCAATATCTGCGTGGCGAACGGAAGATAGCCGTGCCTCCACGACGTCGCAGCGGCAACGGCAAAAAACTGATCATCAAGGGGGCAAGAGAACATAACCTGAAGAACGTTGACGTCCATATCCCCTTGGGCAAGTTCGTCTGTGTCACTGGCGTCTCCGGTTCCGGCAAAAGTACCCTCGTCGATGATATCCTGTACAAACGCCTGGCTCAAATACTCTATCGTGCCAGGGATAAGCCTGGCGATCACGATGGTGTTATTGGACTGGAGAACCTGGATAAGGTGGTCAACATCGATCAATCCCCCATCGGACGCACGCCACGCTCGAATCCAGCCACCTATACGGGGGTATTTACGCCCATCCGCGAACTCTTTGCCGCTGTGCCAGAGGCGAGGATGCGCGGTTATCAACCGGGGCGGTTCTCCTTCAACGTAAAAGGGGGCCGCTGCGAGGCCTGCCAGGGAGAGGGAATCATCCAAATAGAGATGCAGTTCCTGCCCGATGTCTATGTGCCCTGTGAGGTTTGTAAGGGTAAGCGTTACAACCGAGAGGCCTTGGAGATTCGCTATAAGGGCAAATCGATCGCTGATGTGTTAGAGATGACGGTGGATGAGGCCTTGAAGTCTTTTGAGCACATCCCTGTCATCCAGAACAAGCTGGCCACCCTGAGCAATGTGGGACTAGGTTACATCAGACTGGGTCAGCCAGCCACCACCCTCTCCGGTGGCGAGGCGCAGCGTGTGAAATTGTCTACAGAACTCTCCCGGCGTGCCACAGGCCGCACCTTGTATATCTTGGATGAGCCGACGACCGGCCTTCATTTCGCCGACGTAGAGAAGCTCCTTCAAGTCTTAGAGCGTCTCGTCGATGCCGGTAATAGTGTGCTTGTCATCGAGCATAACCTCGATGTGATTAAGACCGCCGATTGGATCATCGACCTGGGACCGGAGGGCGGTGAGGCTGGCGGCTGGGTCATTGCGGAGGGGACGCCGGAAGAGGTCGCCGCGATGCCCCATTCGTACACCGGGCAGTTCCTCCGTCGCCTTCTGCCAGAGCGGGAACTGATCACCAAAACCGCCTGACAGGGGATTCCTACCCCGAGCGTAAAGGTGCCATAGCTCACACTCAGCCCTTCTCCCCTGCAACCTTGACAGCTCTGGGCGAGGTGATATACTGCTGACTGAGGACAGCCCAACAGGGAAATCCCTGCATAGCCCCCGGGAAGGTTCGTCTCTTTCAGAGGCTACCAAGAAATTTATCAGCTTTGGAGTTCGCTATGAAAAGCATCTGGCTGATCGCCGCTATCCTGCCATCCTTGCTCATCCCCACTTTGAGCGGTTGTAGTGGTGTTACTCCACCTCAGCCGATCGAGCTAACCATCATCCACAGCAGCGATACCAATGGATATATCGATCCGTGCGGCTGAGTGGTCACTAAGGGAGGTCTGGCCCGGCGGGCCACCGCGATAAGACAAGAACGGGCGCAGGGTGGTAACGTATTGCTCCTCGATGCTGGCAACACCCTACTCGGACAACCCATCGCTAACCGCACCCAGGGCAGGGTCATCGTCGCGGCCATGAATCTACTTAAGTACGATGCCATGACACTGGGGGATCAAGATTTCCAGCTCGGGCCCGAGGTCGTGCAGGCTCGGGCCAAGGAAGCCGCCTTCCCCTTCCTCTCGGCCAACGTCGTTAAGACCGGTACCAACGAACTGGTCGCTCAACCTTACAAGATCATGAGGATAGGCGGACGCAAGGTGGCCATCATCGGGTTGACCGACCTGACCAGGCCATCTCCCACCGCCCCCGAGGCCCGCGGGGTGAGCAGCCTGGATATCCTGGCCATGGCTAAGGAATATGTGGCCGAGGTGAAGCGGGAAACCAATATCATCATTCTTCTCTCCCACCTGGGGCCAGAGCTCGATAAGAAGATAGCCAAGGAGGTTCCCGGGATCACCGTGATCGTCGGCTCGGCCATGCTGGGCTTACCGCAGCCTCCAGCTAAGGTGGAGGGCGCTGAAACGCTCCTGGTGCAGGATGGTAGATTTGGGGAGCAATTGAGCGTGCTCCATCTGCACATAGATGGGGCGGGCAAGGTCACAAACTACGAGGGGAAGATGCTCACCTTGACAGCCGAGGCCTTCCCCGATGACCCGGAGATGGTCAAACTCCTGGAGCCATATCGCAAGGAATAGGTCACCCCAGCGATCTTCAACCCCAGTAATATCGAAGGAGCACTGTATAGTGCACAACCTAGGACTCGGTCTGGAGTAATTTGGCGAGCTCCTCTGCTCAGCCGTAACAGCCTTCTGTGCCCACCTCTTGAACCATACTCACCTCGCGAAATTGCCCTCTACCGGCCCTCTTGGCCTGGTACAGGGCCTCATCAGCCGCTTTAATCAAGCCCTCTCCGCTCTGAATCACCCGCTCATAGGAGGCCAGGCCGATGCTGACGGTGGGCACAATAGTATCGAACAACTTCACCCTATCCCTAACCAGCCCGAGGATGCGCTCAGCAACAGCCCGGGCCCCCTGCGCCCCTGTCTCCGGGAGGATTATCACGAATTCGTCGCCGCCGACCCTGGCCACGACATCAACACTGCGCACAGCAGCGCGTAAGGTCCGTGCTATCTCCCTCAGGAGACGATCACCCTCAGCATGACCATAGGTATCGTTAACACCCTTGAGGTTGTCCACGTCGATCATCAAGACCGCTAAGGGATGAGCAAAGCGGCATGACCGTCCGATCTCCTCATTGATGCGCTCGTTTAGATAGCGAAGGTTAAATAGACCAGTTAGCTCATCCGTACGCGCCAATTCATGTACCTTCTGATGTTCCTGCTCTAACGCCTCCTGGTATTCACGCAGCGCCTTGTTGCTTTGAGCTAAGCGGCATATGGCGATGGCAGCGACGCCCCAGATCAGTAAACGGATGAATGCTTCCCAATAATCATAAATGTATAGGCTCGGATCAGGGGTAGAGAGCAGGTCAGCCAGCAGGGAGACGATAGCAGCAAAAACGGTGAAGGAGACGGCGAGCAGCAATCGTCCATAAATACTCACACCTATAATCGGGACAAGATAGAGTATCCAGAAGGTTACAGGTGACTGTCTGCTGTAATCCAGCCAACCGATGAGCAGCAGAAGGGTGAAGGCAACCAGCGCGACGATTTCCTGCTGTATACTGCCCTTGACTACAGGGGTGATGCGGAACCTGGCCCAGAGATTCGTTTTCTGTTTCAGCGATTCTCTTTCCCCACCTGCCACGATGATCACCTCTTTAGAGGGATACGCGTCGCCGGCGTTAGCGGTCCAGCACAGCTCCTCAACTTATCGCCGCTCTCACCTGGTCGCTGTGTCTATGTAGCATGGGTAGTTCAAAATGATGGGGAGAATGTGCAAAGGATAGTCGCCTTCGATCCGAAGGCGGAACAAAACGTATCTGGGAGCCGACGGTCGGATTCGAACCGACGACCGATTGTTTACGAAACAATTGCTCTGCCACTGAGCTACGTCGGCCCAGAAACCAATAATAATTATAGCCAAAGTCCTGAATCGGGTCAAATTTTGGAGATAAAAAAGCCTCTTTCATGATGGGGAGTGCGGAGAGGCGAAGCCCTCCTGCTGGGGGTTTCAGGAGGTATCGCCCTAATAGAACAAAATAGCCCGCAGGGCCACCTTGAACGGGGTTTCCAAGGGGGCGTAGCCCCTTTGGCAGGGGCCTGGGGATGTGCCCCAGATCACAAAAAAGCCCGCAGGGCCACCTTGAACCCCCTTAAGAGGGTTTGGGGGTGTTATGAAAGTCCAACAATCTCACAGCTAAGAGGCGAAGGCCGGAACGATAAAGCGAAGGAGACAAAGCAGATCTAGTCCAAGGAGACCGAGAAGGAGAATTCCGAAGAGGAGCGGGCGATGCTCCTCAGCCAGCAGTTCGCGCAACCCCAGCACGAAGAAGGTGCCAATAGCCACGATGGCTGGGAACAGATACCGCCCCTGCGCCTGAATATAGGTCAGGTTGTACTGCAACACGCCGCCAAAGGTGAGGATAAAACTGAGGAGAAGCAGTCCAAGTGACACCTTCTGAAACGAGGTGAGCAAGTGCGGTACCTGGACGATCTTTAGCACAAACAGGAGGAGCCCAATCCCAGCCAGAAGGCTCAGCACCGCCAGCAGGAGATAGATACGTTCATCAACGAGGATACCCATCCAGCCAAACTGGGCCCAGAAGCTGCGGAAGAAAACGATCAGAAAATATTTCGCCGCTGCCAGGTCAAACCGCCCCGTCAGAGGCTGGCCAACGACCACTAGATCGTGGCGTCGCAGTCCAAACAGGTCAAGTCCTCCATATACCAGGGCATTCCGTACAAACCACCAACCGGAAATAACCGCAGCCGCACCGTAAACGATAGCCAGTCGCTGAACGATGCGTCCCAGCGGTCGCCCCAGCGGTCGCCACGGCCATTCAACCGAACAGACAGCGAAGGCTACAAGAGGCAGAGCGATGTAACTGGTCAGTTTGGTGAGCAACCCCAGACCAATGAGAAGACCGAGACTAAGCCAGAACCGAAGGGGTGATGGATTGGCTTGGCCCCTTTCCCCCTCATCGTTTTGTTCCAGTCCAACCGTGGTCGTCCATTTCGCTCGTTGGAGAGCGATTATCGAAACGAGGATAATAAGGGAAAGAATAAGATTGCTCAGAGTATCATTATCGATCGCCGCCGTCGTGGCGATGTACATAGGGATGAAGGCGATAAAACCAGGCACGGCCACCTGGAGTAACTCATCGGCCGGGAACAGGCGAGAAACGATATGGTAAGCAGTGATCAGGAGAAGCGCCCCAAACAGGGCCGAGAGTAGGCGCAGGACGATAACCTGTTGATCGAGGGGCAACTGACGCGTGGTCAGAAAGAGCGGGGTAGCCAATAGGTAATAGAGCGGAGGCTGGTGGGACTCGTAGCGGATGGTATCAACAGGCATTGCCTCCGGGAATTTAGCTGCCTTCAGTTTCTCCAGGTAGGCGAAGTCGTAATCCCCCACCTGAAGAACAGGGAAGGCACCGTGTTCAGCGAGGTAGCGGATGTAGTTATAATGAGCCGGCTCATCGGGGGCATTCCATTTGGGGATCTTCAGGGCATAGAGCAGGGCGAGGACAAGATAGGCAGCGATGATGGCCACAAGGAATAAGTGACGCAGGCGCAATAACTCCCTCCAACAGTCTATGAGAAGCGACGCCATCGCCGCAATGATACTCCTTCGAGGCCATTCCAGTCAATTTTTGATAAGGGAGCCCTCATCCCCCTTGCCCCCTTCTCCCGTCCGCCGAAGGCGGACAGGAGAAGGGGGAATAGAATGTTGGGGATACCCCAAACCCCAGCAGAAGGGCTTTGCCCCTCCGCACTCCCCATTCTGCGGGAGAGGGGGAAGAGAGGCTAGGGCGGAGCCCTAAAACCCTCCAGGGATGGTGGGCGGCGTCCCCTGGGAACCCCCCTTGTTCGACATCTATAATGAATCTCCTAAAGCCGACCCAGTGTCTTCAATACTCTCTCGGGGGTAACCGGTAACTCATCGATCCAGACACCGATGGCATCGTGTATGGCCGCGGTGATGGCCGCCGGCGTCGGGAGCATGGTCATCTCCCCAACCCCCTTCACCCCATATGGCCCGTATGGGTCAGGATATTCGACGATGACGGGCAAGATCTCCCGTGGCGCGTCCATCGCCGTGGGGATAAGATAAGTAGCCAGGCTGTTGGTCCTGGTTACACCGTTCTCTAGGACAAACTCCTCTAGCAGAGCATATCCCTGACTCATTACCACCCCGCCCTCGATCTGTCCCTCTACATTGGTCGGATTGATGGCCTTGCCTACATCATGAGCAGCGACCACACGCTGGAGATTTACTCGCCCCGTATCCACCTCCACCTCCACCTCCACGATCTGTGCCCCATAGCCGTAGGTGAAGTTGGGCGTGCTGCTCACCCCGGTAGGATCGAGGGGGGTTGTAGGAGGAGCCTCCCAGACCACCTCAGCTTTCAGCATCGGTTCGCCACCCTCCTCCGGCGAAGGAACCCTGGCCACCACATCAGAGAAGGACAGCGATTGGGCTGGGGAACCCCGAATATAGACAAGCCCTGCGCTTATCTCCAAATCGTCTACAGCCGCCTCCAGCATCCCCGCCGCCCTCTGCAGTAGCTGCTGCCTGACCTCCACCGCCGCCTGACGAACCGCCCCTCCAGAGAGGAAGGTCTGACGCGAGGCAGAGGAGCTGCCCGAATCCGGCGTGATATCGGTATCACCCACCACCCTCTGAATCCGTTCAAGAGGCAATCCCAGCTCCGTGGCTGCAATCTGCGCCAGGATGGTCGTGGAGCCTTGCCCCACCTCAGCCGTGCCCACCTTGACCACTGCCCCGTCAGAATAGAGCTCGATTACCGCGCCGGCCTTGTCTCGGAAACCCAGATTGTAACCTACATTCTTGAAACCACAGGCTAGTCCAACGCCCCGCCGCTTTGGCGGCGCAGATCCCCCATGCTCCGGGATGTCCGCAGAAAGAGCCCTTCGCTGAGATCGAGGGGGGTCCCACAGCCCCTGTTCTTTGGCCAGCGCTACAGCCTTTTCCAGCGTCTCCCGGGCCCCCACACCACCTTGCAGAACTTGACCAGTGTGCATGATCGCCCCATCGGTGTAGAGATTCTTATGACGGAGCTCCACGGGATCCATGCCTAACTTCTCCGCTAACTTACTCATCTGCTGCTCGGAGGCAAAGGCCGGTTGATTGGACCCAAAGCCACGCATAGCAGCCGTAACAGGATTATTCGTGTAAACGGCATAGCCATCAACCTTGACGTTCTCCACACAATAGGGCCCGGTAGCCAGGGTGACGGCCGTGGTTAACACTATCGGACTGGTAGAGGCGTACGCTCCCACATCAGCGATCAACTCTATCTCCATCGCCATCAACCGGCCATCCTTAGTCGCACCTGTCTTATAGCGCATATGGAACGGATGGCGCTTCGTGTGAGCCAGGATCGACTCAGCGCGACTGTAGACCATCTTTACCGGTCGCCCAGTCTTAAGAGCCAATAGGGCCAGGAGTATCTGCACTGATATGTCTTCGCGCCCTCCAAAGGCACCCCCCACAGTCATCTGGACAACCCTTACCTGCTCGAGGGACAGCCCGAGAGCGTGGGTAATTTGACGACGATCTTCATGCGTCCACTGCGTAGCCACATAGACAGTAACCTTGCCTGTCTCGTCAATAGTGGCTAAGCCAGCCTCCGGTTGGAGATAGGCGTGTTCAGCGAAGGGGGTACGATAGGTGGATTCGACGATCAGATCCGCCTGGGCGAAGCCAGTCGCCACATCGCCTCGCTGGAGGTGAACCTGATGGAGAATGTTACCCTTATCATGAATCTGCGGAGCCTCAGGTTTCATGGCCTCCAGGGGATCGAAGACGGCTGGCAGCTCCTCGTAGTGAACATCAATCAGACCAATCGCCCTCTCGGCTATGGTGGGACTGGTGGCGGCGACTACAGCCACAGCATCACCCAGGTAGCGCACCTTCTCGCGGGCCAAAACGCTTTGGTCGCGAATGATTAGTCCGTACTCGTTGGGACCGCTGATGTCGGCCGCAGTGAGCACGGCATGTACACCAGGCAAGTCTTTGGCCTTAGACGTATCAATAGCGACGATCCGCGCATGAGGATAGGCACTACGCAGTGCCCGACCGTAAAGCAGGCCTTCCATCTTGAGATCAGCCGGATATTCGGCCGCACCGGTGGCCTTATCACGCCCCTCCAGCCTACATACCCTTTGACCAATGATGGCCGTGTCCACTTTATTCTCCTCTACAAACGCTATGCGGGTCACTGTGCTGCCGCCTGGATGGCACGGATAATCCTTAGATAGCCGGTGCAACGACAAAGGTTACCGGCGATGGTCCGCCGAATCTCCTCTTCTGTAGGGGAAGCGACTCGATCCAGAAGTGCTTTGGCTGCAAGGAGCATGCCCGGGGTACAATAACCACACTGAATGGCTCCCTCCTCGATGAACGATTGCTGCAACCGATGCAGGACCCCATCCCTGGCCAAACCCTCGACGGTTGTCACCTCACTGCCATCCACCTGAACAGCTAAGACGAGGCAGGACTTGACGGCCTCCCCATCTAGGATGACCGTGCATGCCCCGCAGTCGCCTTCGGCGCAACCATCTTTCGTACCGGTAAGGTTGAGTTGCTCCCGTAATAAAGAGAGAAGTGTCGTATCACCAGTCACCGCCATTGTTACGTCCTGTCCATTCAATCGGAAACGAATCACATGCTCGCTCATCGTCCTTCTCTAGTGGGAGGACCTTTGCGCTCGCTCCCAGGACAGCTCCAGTGCCCGGCGCACCATCAGCGGAGTTACCAAGCGACGATAAGCGGCTGATGCACGCACATCAGAAATAGGACTGATCTCCGTGGCAACAGCTTCGCTGGCTGTGGCCAACAAGGGAGCGCTCGGTTCCTGCCACAGAAGCACATCCTCTACAGCGAAGGCGCGCACCACCGTCGGGGCAACGGCCCCGACGGCTACCCGCACATCAGCGATGAGGCCGTCTCGCAGGGTCAGCCCCACCGCTACATTTACCACTGAGATGGCCATAGCGTTACGCCGTCCCACTTTTAGAAAGGATAATCCGCAGCCAGGAGGTGGGGCAGGGAAGGAGATCTCAGCGATGAACTCGTCGTCCCGCAGGGCCGTTTTCCCCGGTCCCTGCATCACGTCTTCCATAGCCAGCGTCCTGGACCCATCCCGACCGCACAACGTAACCTCCGCCCCTAAAGCGACCAGGGCAGGCACCGTGTCAGCAGCCGGTGAGGCAGTGCCGATATTCCCACCGAGCGTGCCCCGATTGCGCACCTGCTGACAGGCCACCTCGCTGGCCGCCTCAACCAGGGCCCGACCACAACGCCAGAGCAGGGATGATCGTTCCAGATCAGCATGAGTCGTCAGTGGACCGATACGAATACGACCATCCTCCTGGCGAATATAGCGCAACTCCTTGAGGCGGCTGATATCGATCAGTCGGAGGAGATAAACACGCCCCTGCTGCATAGCTGGTATCAGGTCGGTGCCACCGGCGATGGGACGCGTCTCCCTGTCAATTAAAGATTGTAGCTCAGTGATGCTCCTGGCGACGAAGACGTCAAAAATGATACCCTTATCCCCCTAACCCCTTCTCCCGTCCGCCTTCGGCGGACGGGAGAAGGGGGCATAATAGTTTCAGGGACGAGCCCGCAGGTGAGTTAGCCCGGCTCTAGCAACAATACTGTCGGCTCTCCTTTGGGCCTCGCGCACAATATCTGCCTCGGATACTGTCTTCACCACCCTATCCTCCATCACTATCTCACCATCGATAATGGTCGTAAGCACATCATTGCCGTTAGCACAGTAGACGATGGAAGAGAGGGGACGATGGACAGGAGAAATATGAGGCTGCTCTAAATCCACAATAACAATATCGGCCCTCTTGCCGGGTTCCAATGAGCCTATCTCCGCCTCCAGCCCAAGGGCCCGTGCTCCGCCCAGGGTAGCAAATTCAAAGACCTGCTCAGCGGAGATGGCCAAGGGATCAAGACGGCTGACCTTCTGCAGCAGGACAGCTGTTTTAAGCACCTCTAACATATCCTCGTTATTGTTGCTGGCTGGTCCATCGCTGCCGAGGGCGACGGTGGCCCCCGCTCGCACCAGCTCCGGTATGCGGGCCACCCCAGAGGCCATGTAAGCGTTGCAGACGGCGTTATACACAATGCAGGCGTGAGTCTTACCAACCAATTCGATCTCTCGGTCGGAGAGCCAGATGCCGTGAGCGATGCTCATCCTCGGTGAGAGGAGACCTACCTCATAGAGCCATTCGATGGGCCTTTGTCCATACTCCTCCAGATAAATATCCGGGTCAATTTTAGCCTCAGAACAGTGCGTATGACAGCCCACATCGTACTTCTCAGCTAGCTGATAGGAAGCGACAACAAGCGGTTGGTCCACGTAAATGATATTCAGAGGAGCTGGCCATACCTGTACCATATTGCCCTTCCTGAAATTCACCACCCGGATACATTCCTCGGTTATGGCCAGCTCCTCCTCAGCAGAATAAACGAAGAGTGCCTCCGATAGCCTCATCTTTTTAGATACGGCAGACTGTCTCCCCTTGATCCCACGAGCGATCACTCCCCTTATCCCCACCGTTTGCATAGCATCGCCGATGCGCAGGATCGTATCCGTATCAGTGGGCTGATAATGGTTATCCAAAACACAGGTGGTACCGCTTTTGATCATCTCGACGCAGGCAAGCAAGGCAGCTACGTAAGCGTCATCCGAGGTAACCGCCGCAGCGAAGGGCCACATAAACTTACTCAGCCACGGCCAGAGGTCCAGGTCATCACCAAGACCCCGCCCTAAATCCTGAAACATATGGGTGTGGGCATTGACCAAGCCTGGGATAACTGCCTTACCAACGCAGCGAATCACCTTGGGAGCACTATACTCCTGTTCACCTATCAATACGGCCTGCCCATGCTCATCAGCCTCGCCCACAGCTATGATGCGGCTGCCAGCGACGGCTATAGCCCCTTCCCTGAGAACACGTCGCTGAGGGTCCATGGTGATGATCGTTCCACCAACGATGAGCAGATCGACCTCTTCCAAGGATTACTCCTTTCTTTTCTTTGATTCAGGATTGGGCTTCCGCCAGGCTCAGGAACTCCTCTACGGTTAGGATGCCCGGGAAACCCAGGGCTTGGCCGAGAAGGGTCACCTGAGGGGGTTCGATGTAGGCCTGTTTCAGGGTATCGATCGCTGAGAAGACTTGACGGGTAGCACCATCCAGGAGGATGCGCCCGTTGGCCATAACCACAGTACGTTGACAATACTCCGCCACTAGCTTCATATCGTGGGTGATGACCACGATGGTTCTGCCCGTATCTCTCAGATGCCGCACGAGCTCCATGATCTCCCGGCTCTGCCGCGCATCCTGACCGGTGGTGGGCTCATCGATGATCAAAATTGGGGGTTCCATCGCCAGAACAGAGGCTACGGCCAGCCTTTGTCGCTCAGCCTTACTCAGGAAGAAGGGATGCTCCTCCTTCTTGTTCACCAGCCCGACCTCAGCCAGGGACTTGTCGATGCGGCCCTCTATCTCTGCCTTCGACAAGCCCAGGTTCTGTGGCCCGAAGCAAACCTCCTTGTACACCGTTTCATTACATATCTGATGGTCCGGATTCTGGAAGACATAGCCGACGATCTTTGCTAGCTCGGCCGTGCTTCTCTTGCCTGTGTTCTGGCTCATCACCAGAATGTCCCCTTTAGTAGGCTTTAGCAGGCCGTTAAAGTGTTTAACCAGCGTTGTCTTTCCCGAACCATTTTGTCCAATGATAGCCAGAAATTCTCCCTCTCTTATCGTCAAGTCGATTCCCCTCAGGGATGCAAATCCATCGGGATAAGCGAAGCGGACCTCTTCCACAGCAACAGCTGGACCCCCAAAGCCCTTCAGGGAATGGTCGTTTCCAGGCAATTTGAGCTGTATCTCTGCTAGCTCGGGGAGGGCCTCCTCGATAGTAAGAGCAATCCGACCAGGGGTGAGGTGTTGACAGACCTCGGTTACCTGAGGGGGCATAACCCCCCGACTTTTGATGAAGTCGAGATCGGCGAAGAAGGGACGCGGAGCGGCACAGCGGACGATCCTTCCCCTCTCAATCAGGATGAGTCGATCGGCTACCTTCACCACCTCTTCCATATGATGCTCAACCAACACAATGGTCATCCCCTGGCGCTCCAGCTCAGCAATTACAGCGAAGACCTCTTGCCTTCCTATAGGATCGAGCTCGCTGGTAGGTTCGTCCATAATCAGTACTTCAGGCTTCATAGCCAGGGCGGAGGCGATGGCCACGCGTTGTTTCTGTCCACCGGATAGCTCGTAGGGAGGTCTGGTAAGCAGCCCCTCCAGGCGAGTGATCTCGGTCACCCAATCTATCCTCCGCTCTATCTCAGAGCGAGCCAGTCCGAGATTTTCGATACCCCAGACGATCTCATCCTCCACAGACATAGTCAGAAACTGACTCTCTGGATCCTGGAAGACGAAGCCCACCTGAGTGGATAGCTTGCCCGGAGAGATATCCTTAGTGTTCAGCCCAGCCACCCTTACCTCTCCGCGAAATTCTCCTTGGAAAGAGTGCGGAATTAGCCCATTGAGACAGAGGCACAGGGTCGTCTTGCCCGCCCCCGATGCCCCAGTGATGGCCAACACCTCCCCTTTTTCCACCTTTAAGTCGATCCCTGATAGGGCCCAGTCACCAGTTGCATACTTCCACCAAAGATCTTTAACTTCGATCACCTTTCAAACTCCCAGGCCAAACATTCCGAAACCATATCTGAGCACAGCCACGGCGATGGTGACGCTCAATAGAGAGGCGATAACCAGTACATCAGTCAATGTATATTTAATGCGGTGATAGTCAGTACGTGGTAGTCCAGCGCCAAAGGCTCGGCACTCCATGGCACTGGCGATCGTCTCCATGCGCTTAATGGCCAGGACCACCAGAGGAATACCGAAAGCTAGATTTTTTCTGGCCTTCTCGATAGCATTACCCTTTGTCGGGTCCAGAGCTCGCGATAGCTGGGCTTCCCGGATAGTAGCAAAGTCGGTAGCAAACATGGCCAGGCTGCGAAAGCCAAGAGCCACAGCAAAAACAACAGGGTAAGGCAACTTGAGAGCCCGTAGCCCCATCACCAGGTCCCTCTGATTTGTTGTAGCGAAGAATAAGGCGCTCAGGAGAGCCATCACCCCCAACCTGACGCTTATGGAGAGACCAAGGAGCACATTAGATGTGTATACCGTAAAAAACAGCAAGGACAATGAGGGGCCATAGCGGGCCTCGCCGAAGATAGTGAAGGTGAGGGTCGCCAGCATACACATCCAGAAAGTAGCGATAATGAACGTCTGAAGCACTCGTTTGGGAACCTTACCCAGATATAACAGCAAGAAAGAGGACAGCAAAAAGGGCACGTTATAAAGTGGATTAACGATGAGATAAGCACTAATGCTAAAGCAAAGCAAAAGAAGCAGCTTGGAGACAGGATTTAGACGGTGAATCACCGTCTGCCCAGCGGAGTAATGGAATAGAGTCTTTACAGAGCTAGCCATCAATGAACTTTCTGATTCTCCTTTTTTCTAATTTGCACCCACTCAATGAGTGGGGTCTCTTCCTGCCCACCAGGGCAGGAGGAGACCCGCCAAATCTACGCTACCATTCCCTTCATGTAGGCTGCACTCCGCAGCACCACTCGAGACACGCCCAGGAACAGCGGGGTAGTAATGATCGCCACGACGATCATGTTGCCGATGACCCAAGGCACCCAGGCCACCCAGAAGACACCCCAAGGTATGATGCCAAAGGCCGCCAGCGAACCCACCCCCCACGTTGCGCCAAAAAGGTGGGCCACAACGACGCCGAAGATAATGTAGTATACCCAATCCTTCTTCGTGGGCAACGCCGGGTTGACGTTAAAGGCTCGAAAGGCCAGGGCTACCACCAGGGCCTGCAGTCCAGCGCCAAACTTCATCACCAGCGCCGGTAACACCGGCATACCACTGATTACCCCTCCGAAGAAGGCACCCAACCAGCAACCAAGTACACCCCAGATCCCAAACCATGCCCCAAAGGCGATCTGGAAGGCGACTGCTGGATAGAAGGCGGCCACGCCAGGCACGATCTGGGCACTAACTACCCCGAAAGCGTCAAGAACACCATTGATCCCCGCCGCGATGGCAATGATAGCGATATGAATCGGTTTCATGCCAACCTCCTATTCCGCTGAAAAATTTAGTTCACTCACCCTCCTAGCTCGCTAACCTCTAAACGCATTTTACACCTCCTCTCTGGAATGTCTTCCGACAAGCCCGTTGGATCCCCTTCAAAACCTGATCGACCGCACAGGTGAGCTAGAAGGCCGAGTTTCCACCACCTAATAGGATGGGTTCTAAGGCTATATATTATATGACGAACGAATTCAGCTCACTCTTACAAGAAGACTTAAACGCTATCTTGTCGCAGGGCTTCCAAGATCTTTTCTGCTGTTAGCGGGAGTTCCCTGATACGAACGCCGATGGCATCGGCCACAGCGTTGGCGACAGCCGCTGGTGCGCATATTTGGGGCAACTCGCCGATCCCCTTCGCCCCAAAAGGAGCCAGCTCGTCCGGATACTCTAAGATGACTACCTCCATCTGGGGCATATCCAAAGCTGTGGGTACTTTATAGTCCAACAGGGTAGGGTTTAAGACCCTGCCTTCCTCATTGAAGATCATCCGCTCAGTCAGGACATAGCCAAGCCCCTGCCCAATACCACCCTCGATCTGGGCCATCGCCGCAAGGGGGTTTATGGCCCGGCCAAGGTCGTGCACGGCGACGATGCGCAACACTTTCACCTGCCCAGTATCCTTATCCACCTCCACTTCAGCAATATGCGTCCCAAAAATGAACGAGGGATAAGGGTCCAGAGGATAACCCTCGCCGGGTTGTGTCTTAAAAGAGGGCACCCCCAGAAATTTACCCCTGCCGACGATCGGACCACCCTCAACATAGAGGCCATGTTGACAGATTTCAGCAACGGTCACTCCTTTATCTGGGGATCCCTTGACGTAGATGTGCCTGTGCCCAATCTCCAGATCCTCGATGTTGGCCTCCAAACGCTTAGCGGCTATCTCGAAGAGCTGGCGCTTGACGTCCATAGCGGCCAACCTGACGGCATTACCTGTATCGTAGGTTACACGGGTTGCGATGGAACCAAGATCATAGGGCGCCATATCTGTGTCGCCAGAGACGATGCTCACATCCTCGAGAGGAACCCCTAACTCCTCGGCCGCAATTTGGCAGAGGATGGTATTTGCCCCAGTACCGATGTCCACAACGCCGCTGAATATCTGAAAAGTTCCGTCTTCATTGCTTCTAAGGAAGACGCTGGAGGCTAGCATACCCGTGTTGGTGTAGGCGTTGCCGATCCCAATGCCCCGACCAGCCACTTTGTTGACCCTCTTCTCCATCCAATCGGCCCGTTCGGCGGCTGTCTGCATCGTCTCTTTGATTGAGACGCAGCGCAGGCGTTCCCCAGAAGGAAGGAGGTCGCCATCCTCAGCCAGATTGATAGCCCGAAATGCCAACGGATCCAGTCCCAACCGTTCAGCGATGATATCCATCTGTGATTCTGCGGCGAAGACGGCCTGGGGAACACCATAGCCACGGTAACAGCCGAAGTTAACCTTGTTTGTATAGACACAGAAGCCCTCCGCCCGCATATGCGGAATCTTGTAAGGGCCTTGCACCCGCACCGCGGCCTGGGCCGTCTCCCCCAGCGCATGATCGGCGTAGGCGCCGGCATCACCGATTATCTTTGCCACCCTGACGACAATCCGTCCATCACGCTTGACGCCCGTTTTCAACTCTATGATAAAAGGAGCGCGCGGCTGGGTAGCCATAAACTCCTCCAGCCGATTGAATACCAGCTTCACCGGCCTAGCAGACTTTCGAGCAAGCAAGGCCGCGATACCCTCTAACCAGGGATTTAACTTCCCTCCGAAGCCCCCTCCCAGGTAGGTGTTGATGACCCGAACCTTAGTCATCGGTATCTGCAACACCTCCGCTAGGGTGGCCTGAGAGACGAATACCTGTTGAGTACTTGACCAAACCGTTAACTTGCCTGAGGCGTCGAACAGGGCTACTACAGCGTGGGGTTCCAGGTAGCACTGATGGACCGGTTGGGTGCAGAAGGTATCCTCGACGATGAGATCAGCAGCAGCAAGGCCTTCCTCCACGTTACCATGTTCGATGCGGGTGTACATACAGACATTGCCATATCTCACTGAGGGAAATACGGCCTTATACGAAGATGAATCCTGGTGGATAAGGGCGGCATCAGGCTGCATCGCCTCAAGGGGATCGAAGACAGCCGGCAGAGGCTCATATTCGACCCTGATCAGTGCCAGGGCCTCGCTGGCACAATCCTCATCAACAGCCGCCACAGCCGCCACGGGCTCTTCTAGATAGCACACCTTCTCCCGAGCAAGCAGGACCTCATCTTTCAGATAGACCCCATAGCGGACGGCAGGGGCATCCTTCGCCGTAATCACGGCCTGCACACCAGGCAGCCTCTCCGCCAAAGTGGTGTCAATATGGCTTATTCTAGCGTGGGCATGCTTGCTGCCCAGGATCTTGGCCTGCAGCATCCCCTGGAACCTCAGATCAGCCGTAAAGTCTGCCTTTCCTATGGCCTTGGCAGGTGAGTCAAGACGAGGCACACTCTGGCCGATTACAGCTCCTTCCATCCTATCCGTTCCCCCTTCTGGCTAAGGATTCAGCGGCAGCCAGGATAGCCTCAACGATCCGGACATAGCCTGTACAGCGGCAGAGGTTACCCGCAATGGCCGCGCGTACCTCTTCCTCACTTGGATGCTCATTCATATCCAGCAAGGCCTTGGCTGAAAGAAGCATGCCTGGGGTACAATAGCCGCATTGAATCGCGCCGTGCTCGATAAAGGCCTCCTGGAGCGGATGCATCTTTCCCCCCTGGGCCAACCCCTCCACCGTCGTGACCTCCTTATCTCGGGCATCTATGGCCAGCACCAAACAGGAGTTTACAGCTTTACCTTCAAGCAGAACGGTGCAGGTCCCACAGTCACCGAGATCACAGCCTTTCTTCGTTCCGGTCAGTCTGAGCTCCTCCCGAAGGGCTTCCAGGAGGGTGATATACGGTTCGACGAGGATTTCGTAGGTTTCACCATTTACTTTGAGCCGTATTTGTTGCTTTGCCACGGTGTTATCTCCTGAAAAGGGGCAAAACAGCCTATATAATCAACCGTTCTACTTAGAGCTTCATTTGAGCCGATTCCCAGGCTTGGCTGAGCGCCCGTTTCACTAAGACCTTAACCATCGCTCGGCGGTAAGTGGCAGAGGCACGAATGTCGCTTATGGGACGGGATTCCTCCGCCGCCACTTCACCAGCCATCTCCAGGACATCATCATCGAGCGACCGACCCTCAACCACCTCCTCAGCCCGTCGCGCCCACAGCGGCGTGGGAGCAACAGCCCCCAGGGCTATTCTCACCCCCCGACAGACCCCCTCCTGTACTCTCAGGAGAGCAGCCACTCCCACGATGGCCAGATCCATCGCCCGCCGCGGTCCAAGCTTCAGATAGACGCCCGCTGTTCCGGGTGGAAGATCACTCACATAAATGGCCGTAAGTAGCTCCTGGGGCTCTAGGATCGTCGCCCCTGGGCCACGGAAGAATTTCTCCAAGGGAACCACTCTTCTCCCAGACAGGCTGGCTATCTCAACGCTGGCATCCAGGGCGAGGAGGACAGGAGCCATGTCCGCTGACGGTGCGGCGCGGCAAAGGTTACCCGCCACTGTAGCAATGTTCCGCACTTGCGGCGAGCCCAAGCAGTGTGCCGCCTGAGCGAGCATAGCCCAGCGCCTCTGGATAAGGGGCAAGATCTCCACTGCACCAACGGTGGCGAGGGCACCTATGCCTAACCCACCAGCTGCAGGCTCGATTCGACCGAGCCCTGGAATGCGCTTAAGGTTGACGATGTAGGGAATAGTCAGGCGACCGAGCTTGAGATCGACCAGCAGATCGGTCCCGCCAGCGAGGGGCTTCGCTTTTCCTCCATACTCAGCAAGCAGCGATAAGGCTTCCTCGAGGCTATGGGGCTCCAGGCATTCGAAGCGCACCGTCCTCCTCCGCCGAATTGCTATAAAACCCCAGACGTTCACTCCTCCCGATCGGCAAGTACGATCTAAACGAGCGGGATTCCGAGCGCGACCATCTCCTCCTTGACCTCCTCATAGAGCCCCTGCCACTCGCTGTTTGGTCGCATCGTTCGCATATCATACACTTCAGGGAAGACCTTACCCTTGGGCTCTTGGGGTAGGTCATTGATATATTTAGGAACAGTACGTTTGACGATCTCATTGACCTGCTCTCTACTCATACCAGCTATGGCATGCCCCACCTCACCATTAAAGCGGGATTCCAGGCCGCTAGAATGTCCTCTATACTTGCCACAGGTCGCCCTCACACCCATCAGTCGCGCCGCTCCAGAGCAGGTGCCCATAGCAGCCACCGCCGCACACTCATAGAGCAGCGTCTTCGTGCCTGGTCCGCCGACGGGGGAGGTCAAAACATCGATCATCAGATTTGTATGGCCGGCCAGGGCTTGGGTCGCTAGGCTCATCGCCCAGAGCGTCTCCGGGCCAGTGTCGTTGAGATTGAACGGATGGGTTGGACACATCGCATGGGAGGTGGCCATATAGGCCGCTTGAATCAAGAGCATGCCCGCTACCGTGCTGATAGCTGCACCCTCCGCGCCACCGGGGAGACCCCCATAGATGGCATTATAGAAGCCGTGAATAACGCATTGTGTTCTCACCAGATGGGCAATCTTGGAGAGGAGGGCATAGTTGGTCTTGAGCTCGCTAACGACGGCCACCTGATGCCAATCATACTGGCTGAACCCACTATAAGAAGAGGCCGAGATCTCCCCAATCTCACTGGGGGCATTCTCTACACAACCGATGGCGATCCCTGGCCGACCAGCCATGCTGACCGCTAGTTTACAGAGCTCAAGCTCTCGCCAGGCGACCATCACTTCCCAAGGGGAGTGGGTGCGGGGGTCCCGACCATAACAGGTCTCAAGTGTTCCATTGATTACAGTGTCCACGATAGGCTCCAGGGCATGGCTATGCATGATGGGCACAAAGAGGTCTTCAGGTAAGGTTTGTCCCAATGGCCCCCCGATGATTGTGGGTGGATGCTTATCCTCAGGCACCCGTTTCCGCACGATGTGGCGGTCAAGGTGCTCACCGATGGGCACTTCGATTGGGGCATGGCGGGCATAGCGCAATAGCTCCTCGCGCGTAAACACAATCCGTCTGCCCGTATCAGTGCAGTAAAGCCCAACGTCAGCGGCCATCTTCAGTCCAGCCTCAAAAGCGCGATCAGCGAGCTCATTATCAGTGTTGACCAGGGTGACGCGGTCCCAATGGATGTTGAACTCCCGCTGTAGCCTTGGCACCTTGCCAGCGACCATCTTGAGGTCGAACTCCTTTTCGTCCATCACCGGCCCTGTCTCCGCTCGGTCAAGCACATCGAGCAACCTCACATTATTCCTCACGTCTAGTCTCCTCCTAAAATTGTTATGATTTTTAGGTAAAGTTCCCCTTATCCCTGTTTCAGAGATAGTACCGCTAATGGAGCCTCATTTTCCTTCTGTTCGATTGAAGATACTTCACCGCCGCTTGATTCATCTTAACCCTGCTCTTTTTCGTAAGGGACAGTTAGAGCTGCCGGTGGCACCGTCCTGCCCACCGCTCCTAATAACACCAGGATAGTTAGCAGATAGGGCACCATTATGAGAAACTCATAGGGAAGGATGGCGAAGCCAAGGGCCTGTAAGCGCATCTGCAGGGCATCGGCGAAGCCGAAGAGCAGCGCTCCCCCCAGGGCCCGAAACGGATCCCATTTGGCGAAGATGACTAAGGCGATAGCAATCCAACCACGCCCGGCAGTGACGTTCTCCACAAAGAAATGAAGCTGCCCCACCGTAAGGATAGCCCCTCCTAATCCAGCCATAACCCCTCCAAAGATGACTGCCGAGTAACGCACCAGGTAGACGTTGATTCCTACAGTATCGGCCGCTCTCGGATGCTCCCCTACTGCCCTTAACTTAAGTCCGATGGTGGTACGGTTAAGAGCGATCCAGGTCAGGGGGACCAAGGCAAAGACCAGGTAAACAAGAATGGTATGCTCCAGCAGAACCGGCCCCAGGATAGGGATCCTATCCAGAATAGGAACGTGGATGACCTCAAAACCCTGGATGCCTGGCGGGACCTTGAAGGCACCGAATATGCGGCGAAAGACGAACCCGCTCACCCCTTGTCCAAGAATTACCAGGGCGATCCCGCTGATCACCTGATCGACGCGCAGGGTGACGGTCAGAAAGGCCATCAGCAATCCCATCAATCCACCGGCCAATGTGCCAATCAACAGCCCCAGCCAAGGATTACCCGTAATATAAGTGGTAACGAAGCCACCGATCGCCCCCATGAGCATCATTCCTTCAAGACCCAGGTTGAGGACACCTGATAACTCAGCGAAGATCTCCCCCAGAACAACGACCAGCACCGGCGTAGCCAGACGGATAGTCGAGGCGCTCAGCCCTATCAGAAAAGCCTCTGTGAGTAGCTTTGACCAATCCATATCTATCTCCTTCGCCGACGGAGGGCCTCAGACCCCAAAACGAAGATGACCACCAATCCCTCTATAACATACACCAGGTTCACAGAGAGCCCAACCACGCGCTGCATGGCGTCTGCTCCCACAATCAACGCCGCGAAAAGGAAAGCGGCGAAGAGAACACCAACAGGATGGAGACGTCCCAAAAGGGCCACGACGATAGCTGTGAAGCCATATTGCGATGAGATATAGGCCGTCAGGCGATATTGCACACCAGCCACCTCAATCATTCCGGCCAACCCAGCCAGTCCCCCACTCAGGACCATCGCTAAGATGATGTACCTGGCTACGTTGATTCCCGCATAGCGAGCGGCCTGGGGACTAATGCCTACCGCTCGAATCTTGTATCCGAGCACCGTTTTCCAGAGCAGGATGTAGACCAGGGGCACACAAAGCAAGGGAACAACGATGCCCAGATGTAGGGAGCTCTTGGGAATCAAAATCGGTAGCTGGGTGGCTTCAGGGATATGAGCCGTCTCCGGCAGGTAGTACTGGGGATTTTTTAGGGGTACGCGGACTAGATAACTGACAAAGAAAAAGGCAACATAATTTAACATCAGTGAGGTAATGATTTCGCTCACTCCAAACTTAGCTTTCAACGCGCCGGGAATCGCCCCCCAAAAGGCGCCCGCCAGGAAGCTGATCACAAACATCAAGAAAAGAAGCAGAAGCCCCGGAATATCGCTGAAGGTGAGCGCTAGCCAAGTAGCAGCCAGGGCGCCTATATACAGTTGTCCCTCCGCACCGATATTCCACACTCGACAACGGAAAGCGATGGTCAGGCCAAGTCCGATCAAGAGCAGCGGTATCGTTCTAACTAATACCTCGCTCAGGCTCAGTGGGCCACCAAAAGCAGCCAGAAAGAGAGCCCTGTAAGCTGCTAGTGGATTCACCCCTGACCCCAGGATCAGTAACGCCCCCATGCCCAGGGCTAGAATGATGGCGATAAGCGGGGAGAAAAGCCCCCTAAGCAATGAGACGCCCGGTAAATGAGCGGCTCTCGACTGAGTCGCCTTCAGCATCGTTCCCCTTCCTGCGGAGGAGTCGAGACTCTTCTGGCCCCAGCCATCATCAATCCAATCTCCTCAATATCTATGTGGTCAGAAGAGATGACGCCCATAATTCCCCCTTCGTACATAACAGCCACTCGATCAGATAGCATCAATATCTCATCGAGCTCCGTGGAGATGAGGAGCACCGCTGCCCCGCGGTTACGATGCTCTACCAGCTGTTGTTGAACGTATTCCGTAGCTCCTACGTCCAGCCCACGGGTGGGCTGGACAGCCACGATTAAGGAGGGGGAACGTGAGAGCTCACGGGCCAGGAGAAGCTTCTGGGCGTTTCCACCAGAAAGGTTTCTGGCCAGTACGGAGATGCTTGGTGTGCGCACATCATATTGAACGATCAGATTCTGGGCATGCTCCTCAATAGCACTTTGATCAAGGAATAGCCCTTTAGCAAAAGGGGGCTTATCTAGAACGCCAAGGATGGCATTCTCAGCCAAATCGAAATCCATAATCAAACCCATCTCATAGCGATCCTCAGGGATATGCGCTCCTCCCAGAGCGATAAAGTGCTGCGGGGAGCCACCAGTTATGTCCTGTCCATGGAAATAGATTCTTCCGCTGGCCACCTCTCGCAGGCCGGTGATTGCTTGCGAAAGCTCCCGCTGCCCGTTGCCATCCACCCCAGCGATACCCAGAATTTCTCCCCGACGCACGGTCAAACTGACATCCTTCACAGCAGGTAATCTCTTATCATTCAAAACGAGGAGGTCCTTCACCTCCAGAACTAGAGGCCCGGCCTCCAATGGTTTCTTGGCCAAGCGAGAGAGCATCTCCCGTCCGACCATCATGCGCGCCAGCCCTCGCTTACTGGCATCCGCCGTCTTTAGCGTCCCTACGACCTTTCCATCACGCAGGACAGTGACGCGGTCACTCACCTGCATCACCTCATCCAATTTATGGGTGATAAAGATGACAGAGTTACCCTGTGCGACCAAAGAACGCAATACCTGGAGCAGCTCTTTTACCTCTTGGGGTGTCAAAACAGCGGTAGGCTCATCAAGAATGAGCAGGCGGGCGCCACGATAGAGGGACTTAAGGATCTCAACGCGCTGTTGTTGTCCGACAGATAGTTGCCAGATCCTGGCCTCTGGGTCTACAGACAAACAATATTTGGTGGCCAAATCGCTGATCCTCTTCGCCACCAGACTTGAATCATCAAGGAACGGTTCACGTGAGGATTTGAGAGCAAGGACGATATTCTCAGCTACGCTGAAGGGAGGGATGAGCATGAAGTGTTGATGCACCATGCCCATACCCAGATTAATAGCATCTTTGGGTGAATGCAGAACGACCCGCTGTCCATTAATATATATCTCGCCCTCATCTGGTTGATAAAGCCCATAGAGGATGTTCATCAAGGTAGTTTTGCCGGCCCCATTTTCGCCGAGGAGAGCATGTACCTCGCCCGCTTCTACTGTGAAATCGATATGATCGTTCGCCAGCACACCAGGAAACGCTTCGGTGATCCCTGTCATCCGGACGATTGTAGACAACCTATCTCCTCATTCCTATCAGAAGGGCATTCGGAAATGCTTCTCGACCGCTGAAATCCCGCCTCCCCTGGCCAAACACCCATATTGGTAGCAATCTGATCAGGCGATGGGGGGGTGGAAGGTCGCCCCCCCATCGCTGAGCCCCTATCCGAGCAGGTCAGTGCCTCTACTTCGGGATATAGGGTACCTCGAACTTTCCGCTGACGATCTGTTGCCGCACCTCTTCGATCTTCTTCTTCGCCGCCTCCGGAACCTTGTCCTCAAAGTTGCGGAACGGCGCCAGTTTAAGAGCACCCTGGGCGACACCATAGCTATAGTATTCGCCCTTGAAGTTCCCCTCCTCCACATCCTTGGTCATCTGGGCGAAGAGGGTGTACAGATCCCAGATCATGCTGGTAACGACTGTGTTAGGAGCGATGGAATATTGGTCACCCACATAGCCAACAGCTAGAGCCCCCTTCTGCTGCGCAGCCTTTATGGCCCCGATGATTGGGCCCTCACCACAGCCGATGAAGAAATCTACTCCGTTCTCGATCATACCCAGGGCCACCTCCCGTGGCTTACTGGGATCTACCCACTCACCCACATAGTTGTCAAAGAGCTGCGCCTTGGGATTGACGCTCTTCGCCCCAGCCTCGAAGGCCTTCGCCTCGGCGTGGCATACTGGGATATCGAAACCGCTGATAGCCCCAATCTTGCCCGTCTTGCTCATATAGCCAGCCAGGATCCCCACCAGATAATAAGCCTGATAGAAGGGTTGATCATAGTCGGCTACGTTGGGCGCCGTCTTATTGATCCCACCAGCCCAAGCGAACGCTGTCTTAGGATAGTCCTTGGCTACCTTGAAGGTGGCATCGCCATAGCCAAAGCTGTGCGCAATAATGAGGTTATATCCACTATTAGCGTATTCGCGTAGGACCCGCTCAACGTCGGCATCACTGATGCTCTCCGAGTAGGCGATCTCTACACCCAGCTTCTGCTTAAGCTCCTTCAAGGCTTCGTAGGCCTGTCCATTCCAGGAAAGGTCAGTCGTCGGTCCTGTCAGAATCAGGGCCACCTTGATCGGCTTCTTAACCGGCGCTGGATTCGGTGTTACAGCCGTTTTGATATTGGAGCCGGGGGCAGCTGCTTTGGTCGGCGTCGGTGTAGCCGCCGGTGTGCAGGCCGAAAGGACCAGCCCCAACATCAAGATAGTCACCAGACCAACAAAGACCTTCTTGTGCCTCAAGGGGAAAGTCATATTTGTTCCTCCTTTCTTGTCAACCGTATTTGTCTCGCCTGTAACTGAGGTGGCGACCCTCGCAATTCGTCTCACCAATACTTTTGCTCTCACCCCCATTCAAGAGTGAGCCCCACTGGCCCGGAGGCTATCACTTCTTGCTCAGAAATTCGTCGGTATAGAGATCATCCAGCGGCACCTCCGTCTTCAGTCCGAAAGCGCTAGTCATGATATCGCGCGTCGCCTTCATCATCGCTGGGGACATGTAACCGAGCCCACTCTTCTTAGCTTCATCGGTCATCGCCAGCTCCTTCACGATGGCGATCTCGGCTTTTCCCGTCTCCGGATCTACCTCTGGATGATACTTCCGCAGGATATCAATGGCCTCATCAGGATGATCAAAGGCGTAGGCCAGTCCCTTCATCGTGGCCTGGACGAACCTCCTGGTCACATCAGGATTTTGCTTTATGAAAGACTCCGTGGCCATGAGGCCATTGCCATAGAAGGGAAGGCCGTAGTCGTAGTAGGGCATACTTTTTACCTTGAGCCCCTTAGGGGCTGACAGCTTCTCTAAAATGGGCTTAGCGGGCAGGTATTCAGTGATGATCTCCGCCTGTCTGGCCAGAAAGAGGGGCGTCTTCGTGGCCGGGTCGACCAATTTCCATTGAACTTTGTTAGCATCTATACCGTTCACCTTGGCAAAGGCGGGGAAAATGGCCATTATGGCATCCCCAGCTCCGCCAGTGATCGTCCTTCCCTCCAGGTCCTTGGGTGATTTGATCCCGGTGTCTTCGTAGAAGAAGAGCGTGTGTGCAGCCTTGCCGTAGACGACGGCCAGAGCCTTCACCTTGACCCCCTCATTAGCTCGTGCTACGACGAGGGAGCCGATGTCGCCAAAGGCGAACTGGGCCTTCCCGGCCGATAGACGCTTTATGGCATCAACCGAACCGTAGCCCCGCACGATGTTGACAGCCAGGTTAGCATCGGTGTAAAAGCCCTTGTCGAGGGCTACGAAATAACCTGCATGCCGCCCATACACGACCCAGTCAAGGGCAAAAAGTAGCTGCTGTGCCTTCGCTGGCGTTGGGGAAGGGGACGGGGGCACCGCTGCGGCGAGAGAGGTCGGGGTCGGAGCGGGCGCGGCTGGCTGACAAGCCGCAGTAAAAGCGAACACAAACATCAAAGCCACTAGGACAAGCAAGGATCGAGGTAGACCTGAACCCATCTGAACACCTCCATACACTGAAATGCGTTCTTTAACTCTTGGGTAATAGCCGGGGAGGGAGCCATGCCACCTTCCCGGCTATTACTCCCACACGATGGGTATCCCTAGCAAGCCGAAGAAAGGGTATATGCCTATTTTTTGAAGGGGATTCCTATCTTTCTTAGCTCTTCTTTCACCTCCTCATAGATACTTTGCCACTCTGGAGTTGGCCGGAGCGTGTGCATATCGTAGGCCTCATCGAAGCGCTTCCCTTTCGGCTCCTTATCCAGGTAGTCCACATATTTCGGGATGAGTCGCTTCACTATTTCATCAGCCTCCCGTCTGCTCATGCCGGCCACAGACTGCCCGACTTCGCCACTGAATCTAGCCTCTAGCCCGCTGGAATACCCCTGATATTTGCCAGCCGTCGATCTGACAGCGAAAACGCGACTTGTCCCAGATACGGTGATCGCAGCCGTGATCACGGCCGTCTCGTAAAGAAGAACCTTGGTGCAAGGACCACCGACTGGTGAAACGAGGACATCGGTTAGCAGATGGGTATTACGGTTGATGGCCTGCTGCGCCGCGCTGATGGCCCAAACTATCTCGGGGGCGGTATCTGACTCGAAGAAGGGATGGGTGGGACAGATCGAATGAGTGGTAGTCATGTAGACCATCTGCATCAGCATGATCCCGGCTACGGCCGTGATGGCCACCCCCTCGGCACCACCGGCGTAGCCGCCAAAGATAGGATTGTAAAAGGTGTGAATTATACAACCTGTCCGCACCAAATGGGCTATCTTGGCCAAAAGGGCATAGTTGGTCTTCAACTCACTAACCATAGCGACCTGATGCCAATCGTAGGGACTGAAGCCACCATAGGAGCTGGCTGATATCTCTCCTATTTCACTGGGAGAAGTCTCGACGCAGCCAATGGCCAGCCCAGGACGACCGGCTCGGTTTACCGCCGTCTTGGAGAGCTCTGCCTCATGCCAGGCAACCAGCACCTCCCATGGGGAATGGGTCTTGGGTTCTCGGTTATAGACTGTGAGCAGCGTCCCATTGATGATGGTATCGACAATAGGCTCCTGAGCGTAGCTCTGCATTATGGGCAGAAAGAGCTCTTCTGGTAACGTTTGCCCGATGGGACCACCGACCACACCGGGGGGAACCCTATCCTCTACCTGCCTCTTGCGCACCGTACACCGATCCAACCCCCGGCCAATGATGAGCTCCTGCGGAGCAAATTCCAGGGCATCCAGGATCTCCTGGCGGGTGAAGGTGATACGTCGACCAGTGCTGGTACAGAGGACACCAACATCAGTGGCCAGGCGCAGACCGGCCTCGAAGAGGCGATCGGCCAGGGCATCATCCAGAAGGATACTGCTCTGCCGGTCGTAGCGAATGTCGAGCTCCCGTTGCAGTTCCTTTAACTTAGCCGGCAACAGTTTGCGGTCGAATTCGGTCTCGTCGATGATCGGTCCATTCTCAACACGATCGAGAATATCCAATAATCTCGTGTAGTTTCTCATCTTTGGCCCTTACCCTCGCTTCTTGCTTCCCACTAATTCACGACACACGCTCACCGCCTCAGCGGCATCTTTGCCATAGCCGTCAGCCCCGATCCGCTGAGCCCACTCCCGCGTCACCGGACCGCCACCCACGACCACTCGGTACTCATTCCTTTCCCTAGCCCCCTCCAGGAAGGAGATTACATCCTTCATAAAGGGGGTGGAGGTAGTGAGCAACGAGGAAATAGCAATGATGTCAGCCCTCACTTCCCGCGCCTTGCTTAAGAAGGCAGCCGTTGATACGTCCACTCCCAGGTTGTAAACCTTAAAACCACTGACCTCCAGCATCGTGGCCACCATATTCTTACCTATATCGTGCACATCACCCTGCGCCGTTCCAATAACTACCTTCCCTTGCGAGGGCACTGAACCCTTCTCTTTAAAGATGACCGGCTCCAATACCCGCGTGATCCCCTTCACCACATCAGCCGAGAGCATCATCTCCGGCAGAAAGATCTCTAGTCGCTTAAATTTGTCCCCAATCTGTTGCAAGGTAGGGGTTATGCACTCCTCAAAGATGTTGCTAGGGCTTAACCCCGCCCCTAAAGCCTGCTGGGCGAGATCCCTCCCGCGTTGTTCGTCTCCATCCATGATAGCCTGGGCAAGGGAAGCCAGGATCGCGTTAGCTGAAATGACCATCTCTCCTCCTTAAAATATACATATCCTGAACACAAGGCACATCACAAACGGCTTTAAGGGCTATTTACCCGAATCAGATTGCAGGATCATCTTCCGCAGTTCGCGCAGATCCTCTCTGATAGCTTCAATCTCCTCCCTATGCAGCCTTTCATAGGCTTCCAGCTGCTGCTCCAGGCGGAGAATCTTGTAGGCGGGCTTAAGTTCTTCCTCAGTGGACTTGTCCATCTCGCCCCATGACCACGTCGACGCCGATCGTCAGGTATTGACGTCTATTAATATCTTTATTCTCAGAGGCAAGGTCAAGGTCTAAAAGTATCAATTCCTGACCCTAATGGACTCAATTAAGAGGAAGTTATAGAGGAGGGAGAAACGTAGGCTAGATAAGTCCTCGCCGTATCGCCTCAGCCACCGCCTGAGCACGATCGGCCACGCCCAATTTGCGGTAGATGTCGATAGTCTTGCGTTTGACGGTGGCTTCACTCCAGTACTGTCTTTCGGCGATCTCTTTGTTGGTAGCACCAGCGGCCATACACTGTAATATCTCTATCTCTGCATCCGTCAAGCCGGCCTCGTGCTTAGCCGCTTCCTTGGCCAAGGACTCAAAGCGCTGCAATACTCCATTGATCAGACCAGGACTGACCAGGCGCTCACCGGCATTAATAGCACGAATGGCCGCGGCTAACTCCTCAGGGCGCGTATTCTTCAACATATAGCCGTGAGCTCCAGCCCGCAAGGCGCCCAACAGATACTCTTCTTCATCATAGGTGGTTAGGATAAGAACCTTCGCCTCCGGACATAAACGACGAAGTTGCTGGGCTACCTGAACACCATTGCTGCCGGGTAGGCGAATATCAAGCAGGATGACGTCTGGTTGTGTGGCGCAGGCGGAGCGCACCGCCTGCGGCCCATTCTCTGCTTCACCAACCACCTCCATATCACTATAGCCAGCCAACATGCTCCGTAAGCCCTGGCGGATGACCGGGTGATCATCTACCACTAAGATACGGATTGTTTCCATCTTTATCAGCTTCCTCCGCGAGCCTTAGGAAAAGGACCTAAGCAGGGCTAGTTCTGTCTCTAGAGACAACCAAGCCAGATTGTAACGGCACTAGGAGGTCTGGGATTTAAGACCCAGCACAAGCTCGTTCAGTGGGGATAGTGATCACTATCTTAGTGCCGCGGCCGACCTCTGAATCAATCCCCACTACGGCCCCAATGCTCCCCGCCCGTTCTTTCATTCCCGCCAGACCCAGGTGCTCGCTGCACGTGGTCATCTCCCTATTTTGGGCAAAGCCTTTACCGTCATCTTCTATCGTAATGCGTAGCATCTCTGGTTCGAATTCGAGGATAAGACGGACAATGGTCGCATCGGCATGTTTGCGAGCATTGTGGAGAGCTTCCTGTATGATACGATATATGGCGACCTCGGCCGGGACCGCAAGACGGTGAGGGGCACCACGAACCTCAAAACAATAGTGAGGGCCGCTAGCCTCAACAAAACCTTGCATATACTTTTGTAGAACGGGCACGAGTCCCAGCTCATCCAGGGAGGGGGGACGCAAATCGAATACAACCTGTCGCATCTCGGCCAGGGATTGATCCAACAAAGCGCGGGCACTGGCCAGCCTTTGCCTGGCCACCTCTGGACCGGAGAAAAGGCTCTGCTCCGCCGCTTGCGTCTCATAGAGGGCGCCAAGGATCAGCTGTGTAACGCCGTCATGTAAGTCAAGGGCTATACGTCTGCGCTCCTCCTCTTGAACAGAGACCGTTTTGGCCAGAAGCCGCCGCAGCTGAACCGCTTTACGTTTCAGCTCCTCTTTGTTACGGGACAGCTCCTCGAAGAGTCGCGCATTCTCTACGGCGATAGCCGCCTGATTAGCAAAGGCCATCAGGATGCGTTGCTCCTCAGCTGAGAAACTACCGCTTGCATCCTTATTGGCCACCTGAAGCACACCGACCACCTTTCCCCTCGTTTGCATAGGGACGGTCAGGGTGTTGACGATGAGATGGGAGAGAGAGGACTTGACCTCGAAATGGGGATCATGTGTGGTGTTGGAGATGAGCAACGGTTCGGCGTGCTGGGCTACCCAGCCGATGGTTCCCTCGCCGAGGGAGAATTCATAATGAGGCCAGTGCGTCTCCGCACCCCAGGCCGCAGCGGCTTCGAGCCGACCAGCACTTTCATTCAGGAGATAGACACGGCTCGTCCCGGCGCCTACCGCCTCGGCCGCCTTCTCAGCGATTACAGGAAGGATCTCCTGCAGATTAAGAGAGGAGGTAACGGCCTGCGTTGCTTGAAGGAGGGAATCGATCTCTCTCAGCCTCTTGTGCTGCTCAGCACTCTCTTGCGAGTCTACGATCATTGCCCTCTCCCACCTTAACACATAGGTTAAAGACTATCCAACTTCCGTACTGCACACCAGGCTGAACGTGTGCTGAATCTGTAATATAATATAGCAGGCCCTATCCACCCTGGCAAGGCGATGGGCTAACGTAACTGCCACCCGCACGTTTGCGTTCTGTTCTATCTTATGTTATATTTTTAGTGGGCAGGGGCCCCCTTAGCTCAGGTGGATAGAGCGCTGGCCTCCGGAGCCAGGTGCGGGCGTTCGAGTCGCCCAGGGGGTACCATTTTATTTTCAAGGAACATTTCAAGGGCAGCAAGCGTCTATAAAGTGAATCTATCCAGGAAAGGTGATGATGGAGGTGCGTGGCTTAATGATAGCCCTGCTTGGTCTAACCTTACTGCTCCTTGGTTGCAGCGCAACCCCCGCATCCGGAGGACAAGGAGCGGGTCAATCTGAAGAGCCAACACCCAAAGATGCCAGCATCCCCCCGGGAGCAGAAGCCCTGGTGCAACTGGCTAAGGAGGATCTATCCAAAAGATTGGGGCTCTCAGTCAGTCAGGTAATGGTGGCTACTGTGGAGGAGATCGATTGGCCAAGCACAGCCCTCGGCTGCCCTGAGCCGGGGAAGGTGTATGCCCAGGTGATCACACCAGGATACAAAATTACCCTCACTACAGCCAGCAAGCTCTATACCTATCACACCGACCGCAGTAAGCGGGTCATCCTCTGCCAAAAGGGGGATTAGCGCTGGCTAAGAAGTGATCCTTCACGGCTTCTTTGTTCCCACCAGCACCACATTCCGCGAAGGTCTGTACTCGCTGACAAAGGTGTGTTTATCAACGACCCGGCCACCCTGCAACACAGTACGCACGATAGTCGCCTTGAAGCCGTCCTCCGCATGTTCGACATAGATTTTCTTGCCTTCCGGCAGCGTTGGGTCTGGCTGTTCGATTAGATTGGTGTCGGCCTTCACCACATTCTCGATCTTCGGTTCCTCTACTCTAACCTCCCAGTTGGGCTTAACACCATACAAGGCAAAGGCCAAGTTCTTGCCATCAGTCCAAGACTGGACCAGGACGTAATTCCCCGTATTGTTCTTAAACTTAAAATCCAGGGCATAGACGAGATTGCCATTCTTATCATAGGTCTGATCAATGGTGGCATCGAGTCCCTTCAAGCCATGGGGTGGCCACCCATAACGCGGTATCCAGTAGAAGTGCCAACTGCGCTCGACGACCGGGTAACCCGCCCAAAAGACAGTATGAAAGAGCGTCGTCGCCACCTGGCATATGCCCCCACCCTCGGAGGGAACCGTTATGGCATTGCCATCCTGCTGGGTAATGGCGTAGCCAACTTTATAACCCGTCCTCTTGCTTACCTCACCGACCTCTTTGTTAAATGAGAAGACATCGCCAGGGGCGAGGACGATGCCATTTAACCTCGAGGCGGCCAACTCGATGTTGTAGTTGCGCTCCGCGAGAGCACCCGGAAAGCCATACTCGGTACTCGTCTCCAGGATCAATTCTTTAATCCCCAGCCTATCCTTATCCTCCGAAGCGATCTTGGGCCTGATGACCGTTACGGGCAACTCGAGCGTATGATTGTCGCTGGGGGCCTGAGCTTTTATCTCCTTCACCGTCGCCGCCACATCGAGCCTCAATCCATCAGCCCCCTCGCGGATGACGCTTAGGCGGCCTTTGTTGAAGGCCAGGCGGGCATCCACTGGCTCCCGATTGATCTCCTTAGCCAGGTTCTCGGCCAGTTTCCGAAGTCGAATCTCATCCAACTCTACCGTTAACCCTTTCACTTGGCCGTCCTCTTTCCTCTCCCTGAAAAGGAGCCACGAAGCCACCTCTTTTCGCTCGATGGTCCAGGTCTGGTTACGGAAGCGCAGCTGAAGAGGGGTGGACAGGATCTTCTCAGCCAGACCTTTCGCCTCTGCGAGGTCGCTTTCAACTAGGCTGGGGGGGTTCTCCTCCACCACCAGTTCTATGTTCTGCGGGGAAAGTGACAGGAGTGATTCCTCTATAATCTTGGCCATCTTATCGATGTTCAGCTTCCGTCCAGCCTGCGCCGGCGTCACCTTTACAGAGAGGTCCGGCTGGATAGTGAGTGAAGCGTTGATGGTCGGCTGATCGATTTGTTCGGCCAGGCTGGCTAAATAAGCCTTCTGGGCCATCTTGTTGAAGGAAATAGCCGGTTGAATAACTGTGCGCCCGAAGCGCAGAGCATCCAACTGAGCGAGTAGCCGGCTGAGTGGATCACCACTGCGTCCTACGCTATAAGCATCCTGCACGGTGCGCTCCACATCGAAGCGAAAGCCCAGCTCGGCAGGAGTCGTCTCCCATCGCTTTGCTCCGTAGGAAAGGGTGATGGGAATGCGGGCGTAGCGGTCAAAATGGGCGATGAGGGCAGCTTGTGCCTCCTCCCGTGTGTAACCGCCAAGGTCAAGTCCAGCGGCCTTAACCCCCAGGAAAATATGATTAGCATAAGTCCATTGATACATAAGGATAGTGGCCATGGCAAAGATGGCAATGGTGGCCACCACCAGTCTAACCACGGAGAACGGTCCGTAACTTAGACCTGAAACAAGGTTCTTCCCAGAGGAGGAGTGGTTCGTCTCATTCATTGGCACTGACTCTCAGCAGAGATGACAAAGATGTGTCGCAATTATAATCTAAAGAGTTCCCAAAAGCCACGATTGTCCACACTTTTTGGACAGGAACTAGGTCAGCTCTTTCACGGCACGCACAAATTGCCTGGTGAGCTCCAAATCCACCAGATTACTCATATCTCCCCCTCTTTTCGCTCCATAGCCGAAGATAGCCCCATCGGCATAACGCATTAAATCAACATTGGCGATGGTCATCCCACTGCCAAGGATGATTGGCCGATCAGGGACTGCTCTCCTGACCATCTGGATATCTTCCCGACGTGGGGGATCTGGGGTCTCCTGTCCAGACACGATGATGGCCTCGGCCATCCCGCGATAAGCCATATCCCTGGCTACAACATCGAGGGGCCTGGGGGCAAGAGGAGCACCGTGCTTGGAGTAGAGGTCAGCAAATATCTTGACTCCCTGGGCACCCAAGAAGTTTCTATATCTGGTCGCCAGGTGGGCTGCCCCGCTGATGACGCCTTGATCAGTAACCAGGGCATCGGTAAAGACATTCAAGCGGACGAACCCTCCCCCAATCACCGAAGCGATAGCCATGGCCGATTTCCAGGAATTCCTGAGCACGTTTATCCCTATCGGGAGAGAGATAGTCTTTCTGATCTCGTGAGCGATGAGGGTCATGGAGGCGACTGTCTCTGGCTCCGTCGTCTCGGGATAGAAGGGATTGTCATTGAAGTTTTCAATAAGCACACTGTTCACCCCACCCTCTTCCAAGGTTCTGGCCTCCTCTAGTGCTCTCTCCAACACCTTATCCAGGCTTCCAGCATATCTGGGTGAACCGGGCAGAGGCTCTAAATGTACCATGCCGATGATAGGCTTTTCCGCACCAAACATCTCTCGGAAACTGGCTATGTAGTCCATAAGATCGGCCTCCTCTCTCAAGACTCAGTAAAGATATCCTTCAGAAGCTCTTCCGTCCTGCCTCGACGACGCTTCGTATCCTCATCATCAACGGTTATCCGGAGAACGATAGCTGAGCCCTCCTTGGCCCCCGGCGGCAGCTGGCTGACTGGCCAAATCAATTGCTGCTCATCGTCAAGAACGATGACAGCCCATTTCCCCTCCTCAAAGCGGTCAATTACCCCCCGCAGTCCGCCAATAGATTTGCTCATGCGCCGTCCCAGACCCTTTCTCTCTCTCACCCTCATTTGAGGCCGATTTTGGCCGTTCCTTACGGCCTGCCTGTCCTGGGAAGTGGGCCGAGGTATCCTTGATCATCCGCGACCCCCCTTTCCCTGGCTCAATGGTAACATGTGCGCCATCAGTAATGACCGTAAGCGTGCCCTGTTGGTCGGTGCGGTAGATTGACGCCCCATAGCGCTGTAGTCTAGCTATCGCTTGACGGTGAGGATGCCCGTATTTATTATCCTTCCCCACCGAGATGAGGGCATAACGCGGCCGCGTGGCAGCCAGGAACGATTCGCTGGAGGCATTATAACTACCGTGATGGGCCACTTTCAAGATAGTGCAAGGCGAAAGCAGGCCCTCGGCGAGCATTTTCTCCTCTGCCTCTTTCTCCGCATCGCCCATCAAGAGGATACTGATCCCTTCATAAGTCAAATGCAAGACAACCGAATTGTTATTCTCCCCCTCAAATAGCTTTTCAGGTGGATTGAGAATGACAGCCTTTACTTCCGGGCCCAGCTCCAGTGTTTTCCCCTGACGCGCCCGTAGGGCCGTGATCTTCTTATCGCGAACGAGCCTCAGAAATTCTTGATAGGCCTGGTTGATGCTCACCTGCCCTGTGAAGACCGCCGTTCCCACCATCATTCGTTCAAGAACAGTAGGCATGCCTCCCACATGGTCCTGATGAGGATGGGTCAAGACGACGTAGTCCAACCTCCCGATACCATGTTGAGCCAGGTAGGGCAGAATCACGCGCTCGGCGATGGCGCGACTATCACCGGCGTCGACCAGCATCGTCCGACCAGAAGGGGACTTTACAAAGATAGCATCACCCTGTCCCACATCGAGGACAGTTATGCTGAGCTGTCCCTGCGGTAGGCCCGTCCCGGCGGGCGGGGGCGATGTCGGAGACCATCCCGAGCCACAACCAAGGGGCAGAAGAAGGATAACGAACAGGAGAACAAGAAGGATTATCGCCGTCTGGATCTTGGCCAATGGCCCACTTCGTCTCTGCATAAGGCTAGTTTACACCATGCGCAGCTGTTTAGGGAAGGTGCGAAACCCAAATTTTTGTTATAATGTTAATAGATTACCATTCACCTTTGAAGCGAGTAGGAAGATGGCAGTAATCGAACAACTGGCCGAATTGGAAAAGAAATACGACGAATTGACCACGTTAATGAGCCAGCCTGAGGTCATCTCCCAACCCATCCAGCTGCAAAAGCATGGTCGGGAGAAGGCAGCCCTCGAGGAACTGGTCAGCAAGTACCGCGAGTATAAGGTGACAACGAAGAGCCTCGAGGAAACAAGGGGGATGCTGGATGATGGTTTGGATGAGGAATTGATCGAGTTGGCCAAGGAGGAGCTGTCTACCCTCAAAAACCGCCAGATGCAACTGCTTGAAGAGCTCAAGACCCTCCTGCTGCCAAAGGACCCTAACGACGAGAAGGACATCATTATGGAGATTCGGGCTGGGGCCGGAGGAGAGGAGGCCGCCCTCTTCGCGGCCGATCTCTTCCGGATGTACAGCCGCTATGCTGAACGGCAGGGCTGGGATGTAGAAATAGTCAGTGCTAATCCCACCGGTCTGGGCGGCTTCAAAGAGATTATCTGCGAGATCAAGGGCAAGGGGGCCTACTCACGCCTCAAATACGAGAGCGGCGTGCATCGGGTACAGCGCATCCCGGTTACCGAGGCTGGCGGCCGTATCCATACCTCTACTGCCACCATAGCCGTGCTGCCTGAGGCAGAGGAGGTCGATGTCCAGATCGATCCGGATGAGCTCCACATCGATACGTTCTGTTCTGGGGGTGCTGGGGGGCAAAATGTCAACAAGGTGAATACGGCTGTCCGTATCACTCACCTGCCTACAGGGATGGTCGTCACCTGCCAGGATGAACGTTCTCAGTTAAAGAATAAACTGAAGGCTCTAGCCGTGCTGCGGGCACGTCTCTACGACTTAGAGCAACGCAAAAAGATGGAGCAGGTGAGCCAGGCGCGGCGTTTGCAAGTGGGTAGCGGAGATCGCGCCGAGAAGATCCGCACCTATAATTTCCCTCAGGATCGCTTGACCGATCATCGCATCGGTCTGACATTACACCGTCTGCCGAACATTCTTGAGGGCGAGCTCGATGATTTGATCGACACCCTGATCGCTACAGATCGAGCCGAACAGCTGAAAGAGAAGGGGTTGACCGACTGAATGCCCTCAACAGTCCACAATATCCTCCCCGAAGGGGCCCAGCCCCCACCTACGATCGGGCAGATGGTGCGCTGGGCCGCCCATTTACTGGCCGGCGTCTCCTCAGATAATTATCTGGAGGCTGAGGTCCTGTTGAGACACGCCTTACATCTGAGCCGAACCCAATTATATTGTCAGCCGAATCGGCTGTTGACTCCCCTTGAGCAGCAGGCATCTGTCCAGCTGATAGACCGTCGCCTGAGACACGAGCCCATCGCCTACATCACCGGGGAAAAGGAGTTCTATGGACTGACCTTCTACGTTGATCGCTCCGTCCTTATCCCCCGTCCCGAAACAGAGCACCTCGTGGAACAGGTGTTGGAAACCGTGGCAGGGGAGGAATACGCCCATACGCCTCTCCTCATCGCTGACGTTGGGACAGGTAGCGGGGCGATAGCCGTCAGCCTGGCCGTCCGTTTATCCTCGTCCCGCATCTACGCCATCGACCATTCCGCAGAAGCTATCGCCGTGGCCAGGCGCAATTGCTACCAGCACGACGTGGCTGATCGGGTAACTCTCCTAATCGGCGATCTCCTTGCCCCTTTGCCAGAGCCAGTGAACATCATCGTGGCCAACCTCCCCTATATCAGAAGTGATGAATTGTCCAACCTGCCCACAGAAATTCGGGCGTTTGAACCACCCACCACCCTGAACGGTGGACCAGATGGACTTGAGCATTACCGTCGCCTTTTTGCCGTCGCCCCGCTCTACCTGAAGGCGGGAGGCATGGTCTTCGTGGAGATTGGGGCAGGGCAAGCCTCAGCTACTATCCGCCTAGCTGAAAGTCATTTCCCTAAGGCAACCATCGCCGTAAGCAAGGACTACTCCGGCATAGAGCGGATCGTTAGCGTGCGGACATGAGCAGAAACATAACCACAAAGGTTCTAAAGGTTGACGACCCCATAGCCTTAAGGGAGGCAGTGGAGATCTTGCAGGCAGGGGGACTGGTCGCCTTCCCCACGGATACCGTCTACGGACTAGGGGCACACGGCTATCAGGACAAGGCCATCGAACAGATTTACAGGGTTAAGGGGAGGGAGAAGAGCAAACCTATCCCACTACTCCTGGCCAAGGCTGAAGAGATAACTTTGGTGGCTCAAGATGTACCGCAATCCGCCTGGCGCTTAGCCGGGCGTTTCTGGCCGGGTGGTCTGACTCTTATCCTGCTCAAAAGACCAAACGTACCAACTGCCGTTTCACCAGGACCAACGGTAGCAGTGCGCGTTCCAGACCACCAGGTCGCTTTGCGTCTCATCACCGCCCTCCAGGCACCACTAGCCGCGACCAGCGCCAATCGCTCCGGTATGGCCAGCCCGACTACAGCAGCCCAGACTTACAGCCAACTGGTCAGAAGGATTCCCCTCATCCTGGATGGTGGCACTTGCCCCCAAGGGACACCCTCAACTATCCTGGATCTAACCCGGGAACCACCCATTGTTCTCCGTCAGGGTACTATACCTATCGCTGCCCTCGAGGAGGCTGTCGGACGAAAGATCAGGCTTCTGTAGGGCATATAAAGAGTGGCCCACAAGACTCAATCCCTGTTCTTCACTACCATAGCCTCACAGAACGCGAAATCGTAGACCTTTTTTCATTTCGTTCGAAAACCCTGTTGTTGTCCAGTGAAAATTTCACCCTAATTGTTCAGTGATTTTGTCACCATTACCTGCCTACGCCAAGGATGATTAGCTGCAGGCCGCCAAGGACTGGCCTTAGTTGCCTTCGGCAGCGAAACTGGCTTCTCATCCTTTTTGAGTG
>JAMCVK010000041.1 GCA_023475225.1 Chloroflexota bacterium | reverse complement strand
TTTTCTTCCAGAGTGCGCTGCTCCACTTCCTGACAGGCCCTGACCAGCATCTGCTTTCGCCACCTTACGCAACTGGGAATGGATTTGCCCCTCCAAAGAGGCGACACTCGGATCGTCCAGTGATATACTTACTTTGGCGGTCAATTCGATCGTCGGCATAGGCTCTCCTCTGTAAGTATTTGGTTTCTCTTATATGAGAGCCTATCGCTTTTCTTCCCTTTTGCCAACTGCGTATTCTTGAACGCATCCGTTATATGGGGCTCCGTTGCCTTCTCAGGGGTGACTACCTATAATTGAAGCGTATGAGACTCCTATAGCAATGAAATTCCTGAGGCGTAGTGATTATGCCGATATATGAATACCGTTGTGAACAGTGTGGGCGATTATCTGCAGTCTTTAGGCGAAATTACGAGAGTCCTGTGGCTCTTTCCTGTCCATATTGTGGGCATCGTGAGCTCCAAAAACTCATTTCCCGCTTTGCTGTAGCCAGGTCAGAGGAAAGCCGGTTGGAGTCACTGGCTGATCCCAGCAAATTAGGCGATGTTGATGAGAGTGATCCCAGGAGCGTGGCCCGCTGGGCCAGGCGTATGGGAAGGGAATTGGGGGATGAGCTGGGGAATGGTTTCGAGGAAATGACTGAGCAGATAGCCTCTGGGGAACTTCCTCCGGAGGGCGTCCAGGAAGAAGCGAATGATGGGCTCTTCTAGTTCCCCATATCCTCGCTTGTACATGATCCCAAGCGGGTTGTTTCCTGCGTCCACGTCATAAGTATCGCCATCGCTAGTTGATAGGTTGGATGCCCTTTGAGGGCATCCGTTGTTCTTTCAAGAGGGCTGAATACATGGGTTCCATGAGGACCTTGCCCCTGGTGGGGGATCCCTGGATATGCTTCAGCCCTCATAATAAAAGCTTGGAAGGGTTGCTTTGGGCCTTTCTAGGGGATGATCCTCGATATCCTTGATATCCTTCTTGGGGACTATTTGACAGTCAATTTTCAAGTCGCTAGAATGGCAACGAGTTCAATGCACCTGGTCGATGAGGGGACTGACAGGTAGCAGACCAGGTGTATCTCTTATATGAGGAGGACCCAAGTTGTATAAAATATTAGCCGATCAGGATCTGGCTCCTGGCTTAAGGCTTTTCAGGGTTTATGCGCCCCACATCGCGCAGAGGGCCAAGCCAGGACAGTTTGTAATCGTCAGGATGGATGAACAGGGCGAACGCATCCCCTTGACAATCGCCGACCAGGACGTGCAAGAGGGGAGCGTCTCTATTATAGTCCAGGGAGTGGGCAAGACTACTCGCCAGTTGGGAGCACTCCATGCGGGTGATAGCATCGCTACCTTTACCGGTCCCCTGGGGCGTCCTACCGAGATTGAGCATTGGGGTGTTGTTGTTTGTATGGGAGGGGGCTTCGGTGTAGCGCCGGTCTTTCAGGTAGCACGGGCAATGAAAAAAGTGGGCAACCATGTTGTTACCATCATGGGAGCAAGAAACGTCCAGCTACTCTTTTGGGAAGATAGGCTTGGTTCAGTGAGTGACGAATTATATATAACGACGGATGATGGAACGAAAGGAAAGAAAGGATTTGTTACCGACGTGTTAAAAGACTTTATTGACGGAGAGAGAAAGATTGATCTGGTCTTCGCTGTGGGGCCAGTACCTATGATGCGGGCTGTGGCCAGAACAACGGAGCCATACGGGATACGGACGGTGGTCAGCTTGAACCCGATAATGGTAGATGGCACTGGATTATGTGGTGCCTGTCGGGTGAGCATCGGAGGACAAACGAAGTTTGCCTGTGTTGATGGGCCTGACTTTGATGCTCATCAGGTTGATTGGAGCCTGTTGATGAACAGGTTAAGCCAATATCTGCCTGAAGAGAGGGTGTCCTTAGAGCGGTATGAACAAGAATATCGCTGCCAGATGGAAAAGGCTAAATCTGAGATTAGGTTATGATGGAGATATTTTAAGGAGAGCTAAATGCCACTTAATCTGAATAGACAACCAATGCCGGCTCAGGATCCTGAGGTTCGCCGAAAAAACTTCGAAGAGGTGGCTCTAGGCTACACCGAAGAGATGGCGATTGCGGAGGCCAGCCGTTGCCTACAGTGTAAGACGGCCCCTTGCCAGCGGGGTTGCCCTGTAGGGGTCGATATCGCTGAATTTATCAAGTATTTGCGCGAAGGGGACCTCCCCACCTCTGCCCGAGTGCTGAAGACGAAGAACAACTTGCCAGCGATATGTGGTCGGGTATGCCCTCAGGAGACGCAGTGCGAGATTCAATGTGTCTATACGAAGAAGGGAGCACCTGTCGCTATCGGCCGTCTCGAGCGCCTTGTGGCTGATTGGGAACTAGCCCAGGGGTCGACGCTGCCGGAGGTTGCGCCTCCTACAGGCAAAAGGGTGGCTATTGTTGGCTCAGGTCCAGCTGGCTTGACAGCTGCGGCGGATTTGGCACGTTTAGGACATAACGTAACCATCTTTGAGGCCCTCCACGCTACTGGTGGTGTACTTGTTTATGGTATACCCCCATTTAGGTTGCCTCGAAAGGTAGCTCAGGCTGAGATCGAGGCCGTGCAGCGGCTTGGTGTGGAGATAAGGGTAGATTGGGTGATTGGTAAGGTTGTAATCGTTGATGAGCTATTGGCCGATGGCTATAGGGCAGTGTTTTTGGCTACTGGGGCTGGACTGCCCAACTTTTTGGGTATTCCGGGCGAGAATTTGAATGGAGTATATTCGGCTAATGAGTTTCTGACCCGGGTGAATCTGATGAAGGCCTATCTCTTTCCTGTTTACGATACGCCTATCAAGTTAGGGAAGCAAGTTGCTGTCGTCGGGGCTGGCAATGTGGCGATGGATGCGGCGCGGACGGCCTTACGCCTGGGAGCACAGCGTGTAACTATTGTCTATCGCCGTTCCAGGGCTGAGGTACCCGCTCGCCTTGAGGAGTTAGAACACGCCGAGGAGGAAGGGATCATCTTTCGATTTCTCACAGCCCCTACCCGGTTACTTGGTGATGATAAGGGTTGGGTGGTGGCTATAGAATGTCAGGAGATGGAATTGGGCGAGCCGGATGCGAGTGGTCGACGTCGGCCCATACCCAAGAAGGGCTCAGAGTTTGTCCTAGAGACAGATCAGGTCATCGTGGCTATCGGTACGAGCCCCAATCCACTGGTGCCCCGAACCACTAAGGGGCTGGAGATCACAAAACATGGTACAATTGTGGCTGATCCTATTACAGGGAAGACGTCCAAACCAGGTATTTGGGCTGGTGGTGATGTGGTTACGGGAGCAGCAACGGTTATCGCGGCTATGGGGGCCGGTAAGCAAGCCGCTGCCTCCATCAATGCCTACCTGATGTCTTGATTGGGTTCCAGGTTTACGTCGGCACTCAGGGCTGAATCATTTTTAATCATTTTTTTAGAGAAGCAGGCTGGAGGAGAGTAATATTGGTCCGCTGGGGTAAGAACAATGGGGGATAAACCGGTATTCCTAACAGCTATGGGGAAGATGAAGTTGCAGGAGGAGTTGACCTACCTGCGAGAAGTTCGCCGCCGAGAGGTAGCTGAACGAATCCGCGCGGCGAAGGAGCTAACGGACACTTTTGATAACCCTGAATATTTCGAGGCCAAGAATGAGCAGTCCTTTGTCGAGGGTAGAATCCGCACCCTAGAAAGGATGCTCGCTAACGCGGTCATTATCGAAGATCATGAAGATGCCGGTGACATTGTACATCTCGGCTCACACGTAACGGTTCGCAACGAGGAGGGCGAACTCGAGTACTATACTATCGTGGGCTCGGCTGAGGCCGATCCACTTACCGGGAAGATCTCTAACGAATCCCCTGTTGGTAAGGCTCTCCTTGGGCGTCGGCCGGGTGAAGAAGTAACGCTGGCCGTCCCAGGTGGGATACGTGTGCTATCCATCGTCGTTACCACCTAATGTCTAACTATTTCTCCGACCCGCCTTCGCTTCTGTCTTACATCTCTTGTAGTTTCGACTGGCTGTCGTTGAATACTGTCTAGCACACCTTAGGAGAAGGATGTGACCCCGATCCGACGGCAGTACGTGCAGCTGAAGAGACAGTACCCCGATGCTATCCTCTTCTTCCGGCTCGGCGACTTCTATGAGACGTTCGACGATGATGCCAAGCTTGTCGCCACCGAGCTGGAGATCACCCTTACCGCTCGTGAGATGGGCAGGGGTTATCGTGTGCCTATGGCTGGGGTACCCTATCACGCAGTTGATGGCTATCTGGCTAAGCTGATAAACAGAGGCTATAAGGTTGCTATCTGCGAACAAGTAGGAGATCCCGTTTCGACTAAGGGATTAGTACGGCGTGAAGTAGTGCGGGTCCTTACGCCAGGAACCGTGCTAGAGCCAAATATGTTGCAGGCCAAAGATAATAATTATCTGTCCGCTGTGTGTTGGGATATCAAAGCAGCTGGGATAGCCCACATCGACATAACTACGGGCGAATTTGCTACCTGTCAGTTGACAGGTGAAAATGCTCTTTCCTTATTGCAACAGGAGCTGGAGCGGCTGCGCCCGGCTGAATGTTTGACTCCGAAGCCAGATCCTCGCCGGAAGATATCTGATTCAGAGATGGCGATGATTCTTCCTCCGTATATCCATCACACCCCCTATGACGCCTGGCATTTTGATCTGGAGACGGCTCGAGAGGCGCTAGGCAACTGTCTTGGCGTCTCTTCCCTGGAGGGATTTGGTTGTGCTGGGTTGCCCTTGGCCATTCGAGCAGCGGGAGCGATCGTACAGTACTTAGAAGAGACGCAAAAGGCAGCCTTAGGTCAATTATCCGATCTTCGAACCTACTCAACCGATTCGTTTATGGTTTTAGACGCGGCCACCCGACGCAATCTGGAACTTGTGCAAACTTCACGTAGTGGTTCGGTCAGAGGTTCATTACTGGGGGTGCTTGATCAAACCCAGACACCTATGGGTGGACGACTCTTGCGGCGTTGGTTGAGCCAACCGCTTCTGGACATACATCATCTGCGTGCTAGGCAGGAGATGGTCGGCAACCTCATCTCGGAGGCGCTCTTGCGTGCTCGATTGATACAAATGTTAGGGCAGTTGAGCGATATCGAACGCATTGCTAATCGTGTTGTCCAACAGGTAGCCATACCACGTGACCTTGTAGCCTTACGAACCAGCCTTGAGATCATCCCGGGCATCAAGCAAACCTTAGCCGAAGTTATGTTGGAGCGAAGCGATAATCGCGATAACCGAAGCGTGGCGGGTGTGGAGACGCTGAAGGCAGAGAGTGTAGTGTGGGCTGCCTCTCACAAGGCTGATCACGCCGCTGACCGGGTGGACATATCTTGGCTTTTGAGTCAGCTGGACGAATGTGCTGATCTAGCCTCATTGCTCGCTCAGTCCATCGTGAGTGATCCGCCCAGTTCACTGGGTGGAGGAGGGGTAGTTGCGCCCGGCTTTTCACTTGAACTGGACGATTTGCGGGATTCGACCAAAAAGACTCGCCAATGGGTCGTCGCCTTGGAGCGTACTGAGCGTGAGCGGACCGGCATTCGCTCGCTCAAGGTGGGTTATAATAAGGTCTTTGGTTATTATATTGAGGTTAGTAAGCCTAATCTTAGTCTAGTACCCCCAGAATATATTCGGAAACAAACTCTCACTGGTGGTGAGCGCTTCATCACAGACGAATTGAAAGAGAAGGAGAGGCTGATCCTGCATGCTCAGGAGAGGATGGTCGAGCTGGAGACGCTCCTCTTCAAACAGGTCTGTGCCCAGGTTGCCGCGGCGTATCCCCGGCTTATGGCCACAGCTCAGGGCATCGCTCACCTCGATGTCTTCACAGCTTTGGCTGAGGTGGCGGAACGCAATGACTATACGTGTCCTGAACTGACCAATGGTAAAGAGATAAGTATTACGGCTGGACGTCATCCGGTGGTGGAACTCGTGCTTTCAGCTGAGCCGTTCGTCCCTAACGATATTTATCTCTCCAACGATGAGGCTCAGGTGATCATCCTCACCGGCCCGAATATGTCCGGTAAATCTACCTATGCACTCGGGGTGGCTCTTATCGTTCTTATGGCTCAAATAGGCAGCTTCGTGCCAGCTGAGAGCGCTACCATCGGCCTTGTTGATCGTATCTTTACGCGGGTGGGTGCTCAGGAAGATATTGCTGGTGGCCAGAGCACATTTATGGTGGAGATGGCTGAGACGGCGAATATCCTCAATCATGCTACGTCAAGCAGCCTCATCATTTTGGATGAGGTTGGGCGAGGAACGAGTACATTTGATGGTATGGCTATTGCCCGTGCTATTATCGAGTATATTCATAATCATCCCAAACTGGGGTGCAAGACGATATTTGCTACGCACTACCATGAGTTGACTGAGCTAGAGCAGCGATTGCCACGCGTGCGCAATTTTCGCGTTGATGTTCTGGAAGAAGGGGACAGGGTAGTCTTTTTGCATAAGGTCGTGCCTGGAGGAGCTGATCGCAGCTACGGTATCTATGTGGCTAAATTAGCCGGTATTCCCAAAGCCGTTACGCGGCGTGCTGAGGAGGTCTTGCAGGAACTGGAACGTTCCTCGCAGAGACGATCGATAGAAGGCTCCCGCAAAGGTCGTGGTGGCGAATATGCAGTCCAGCTGCCACTCTTTGGCCAGCCTCATCCTGTTCTGGAAGAGCTGGCGGCGCTAGATATTCTTTCTCTAACACCGATCGAGGCTCTCACAAAACTATACGAGCTGCAACATAAAGTAAAGGAGAGCGGAATCCATTGATGCTCTGAGGCGAATGGTAAGAAATGGTGGGTCGAGTATGCCTATTCAAGTACTTAGTGAGGCCATTATCGGCAAGATAGCGGCCGGAGAGGTGATTGAGCGGCCGGTCTCTGTTGTTAAAGAGCTGCTTGAGAACGCCATAGATGCTGGGGCGACACAGATAAGAGTGGAAACACGGCGTGGTGGACTGGAGCTCATCCGTGTTATTGACGATGGGGTGGGCATACCAGCCAACGAATTGGATCTGGCTTTGCAACGCTATGCGACAAGCAAAATACAGGATTGGGAAGATCTAACCAACATACGCACGCTTGGTTTCCGGGGTGAGGCCCTGCCCAGCATTGCCGCGGTGGCTGACGTTACCATAGTCAGTCGGACAGCGTCTGATCGTGGCGGAATCTTCGTGACGGTTAAGGGGGGAAAGATCGAGCAGCGTGGCCACCAAGCTGCCCCTCTAGGCACGATGGTGACGGTGCGCAATCTATTTCAAAACGTGCCCGCGCGACTTAAGTTTCTGAAATCGGCTAACACGGAAGCGAGTCATATTAGTCATCTGGTTGGTCAGTATGCCTTAGCCTACCCGGAGATACGATTCAGTCTCTTGATTGAAGGACGCGTATCGTTTCAATCGGCTGGTACTGGTGATCTGCGGGATGTCTTACTTCAGCTATATGGTGTAGAAACAGCTGAGGCGATGTTAATGGTGGATAGCAGTGGGTTTGGTAGCCCTAATATTCGGGTCGATGGCTGCGTCAGTCCACCTAATATAACCAGGGCAACTCGTGCCTATCTTTCGTTTTTCATCAATCGCCGCTGCGTGCAGAACCGCATGCTCGCCTTTGCTGTGGAGGATGCCTATCGATCGCTCTTGGCTGATGGTAGACATCCTATCGTTGTCCTTAATGTTCATCTACCAGGCGATCAGATCGATGTAAATGTCCACCCACGCAAGGCTGAAGTGAGGTTTTTGAATGAGCACGAGGTCTTCAGCTGCGTGCAACGGGCTGTCCGCCAGTCCTTGACCAGTCACCTGTCATTGCCGGCCATTATTAGCCGTTCAACGGCGGTGGTCGAGGCAACCTCACCCCGGTTGCAATTTGCCGAGCGGGAGAGCCGACCGCCACTTTTCCCGGAGGAGACGCCGAACCAAACGACAACGGAGCCTCTGCCCCGTACTGAGGGTGGACTGCCACTCTTACGCGTGCTGGGTCAATTAGGAAATACCTTCATCGTTGCTGAAGGACCTGATGGGCTGTACCTTATTGATCAGCATCGTGCCCACGAGCGCGTGCTCTATGAGCGGCTGCGGGAGGAGCGTGCCGAAGCGAACGTGCATTCTCAGTTGTTTCTGGAACCGCTGACAGTGGATCTAACCCCTCGGCAGATGTCTCTCGTATCTCAGCGCTTGCCGCAGTTGGCTGAAATGGGCTTCGCCCTGGAACCCTTCGGCGAGCAATCCTTTTTATTACGTGCTATTCCTAGCATATTGTCCAAAGCGGATATAGTTCAGACAGTGAATGAACTGATCGATGAGCTCGCTGAGGAGAAAGATGGAACCGATTGGTTGGAGGATTTGATTGTGATGATGTCGTGTAAAGGGGCGATTAAGGCTGGGCAGTCCCTTTCTATGGCTGAAATGCGAGAGCTCTTGTTACAGTTAGAAAGGGTGAGCATTGCCCCCCGATGTCCTCATGGCGCCCCGACGATGGTGCGTCTTAGCCAACATCAGCTGGAGAGACAATTTGATCGTCGTTAACTCTAGACCTTTAGATAGGAATGGGCGTAAATAGTTTGATTCTGCAGAATACGGACGGTCTTCAGGATATTCATCTGCTCCTGGTCATTCGGATCGACCAATGACTCTTCAATCTCCGTCATATTGGCCACGCTATCGTAAAGGGCAGCGAGTAGGCGACCGATTGGCGTGCTTGTATCACGCTGCTCCACCAGGCGCACGGCGTGCATAAGCTCTTTATCTTGTGGATCCAGGATAGCCGCATCTAGACCGGCGCCAAGGGCCATCACCAGGAATACCTTGTTGATCAGTCCACGGATTTCGCTGGGGGAGCCGTTAGATATGTTGCTGAGCCCAACGACCGTCTTCGGTGGTGGGTCAGTCAGCTGTTTCATAATTCTGATCGCCTCAATGGTCTCAACCGCTCCAGGTTGATCGACACAGATCGGCAGAACAAGTGGGTCCAAGTAGAGACGGTCAGCAGGGATGCCGTGTGCGTCGGCCACAGCGATGAGATCAAGGGCAATGCTGGCTCGGGAGGAAGCATCCTTCGGTATACCCTCATCGGTCATAGCCAGAGCTATCACGTCAGTCTCGTACTGTACGGCGAGGGGGAGCATATTATTCAGTCTAGACTGTTCGGCAGAGATGGAGTTGATAATGGGGCAGAGGCGACATCGTTTCAATCCAGCCTCCATCGCTAGTGGATTTGTGGTGTCGAGCGACAAACGGACGTTGGTGACTGCTTGCACGGTGTCGACTACCCATTCTATTATCTCGACGCCTCTCTTCTTCGAAGGTCCGATATTGAGATCAAGCACCTCAGCCCCGGCCTGCACCTGGCGCAAAGCTAGACTTTGAATCACTTGAGTATCACGTTCCTCGATGGCAGTCCGCACGCGTGGAGCGATGATGTGAATACTTTCACCAATGATTAACACCTACTCTACCTCCTTGGCATTCTGACAAGATTTGGCATCCTTGCTGATCAGTCACGTTTTCTATCTGGGTCCCACGGTCACCACGGATCAGCGAAGGTGACAAGATTAATGACTTTTAGCAAGTGTTTCAGGGATCACTCTATCAGGCGCTAGCCTCATCCGGCTGGCGATCTGTCGAATAGACTTGTAGGCGATCGATTCTGCAGGCAACTCTATTAGAGGACGGCCCGTGGCCTCGAAGGCGGCGATGGTGGGATCGTCGGGTATGGTGCCGATCAGTTCAACCCGAATCGAAGCGATGATCTGTTGTAATGGCTCTGGAAGATCACCATTGAGACGGTTGATGATGAGATAAACCGCCCCAACATTGGTCTGTAGCTCTTTGACCAGGTCAACGATCCGCACAGCGGTAAGCAAACCCCGCTGCGTGGGATCGGACACAATGAGCAGAAGATCGACATCGCGGGTCGTACGTCTGCTCAGGTGTTCTAAGCCGGCCTCATTGTCAATCACTACGTAGTTGTAGCCAGCTTCAAGGCGATCGATGCAAATCCTCAACCAATTATTGGCGGCGCAATAGCAACCCGGCCCCTCGGGGCGTCCCATGGCCAGAAGGTCGATCCCCTCGCCCTCTACTAAGGATTCGTTGATCTTATACTCTACATAATCTTGCTTGGACATTCCTAATGCGGCCGATCCGGTTTTTACTTTATTCAGTAGCTCTTCGCGCATGTCGCCGACTGTATTGTCAAGCGGTAGATTGAGTATGATATTCAAGTTAGAGCTGGGATCGGCGTCGATGGCCAGTACCGTTCCAAGGTTGTTCTCTCGGATATATCTTATCAACAGACCGGCGATGGTCGTTTTGCCCGTACCCCCCTTGCCGGCCACAGCGATGGTCGTTGTCATCGTATGCTCCTCAATATCTATTATCTAGATTTTTCAATATTTCCCAGCCACGAGGGATTGGCCTCGTTCTCTTAGCAGCCGTTCAACTGAAGGGAAAGCCTCGATATTCGTATGAGGCAGGAATAGACAAGAAGTATATTCATCCATAAACGCGTTGTTCGCTGAGAGCTCTAGGTAAGTCATTCTCCTTGCCACATCAGAGACAACCTTTCGCATATCGCGGCAAAGGAGTGCAGTATAGGCACCCAGTATCGAGGTATTGCCTAAGTATTTAAATTTATCCCAAGGGACATCCGGTAAGAGTCCAATCTGGATGGCCTTTTCAACGTTGAGGTGTTGTCCAAAGGCCCCCCCGATGAGGATCTCCTTGACGTCTTCCATATTCAAGCCAACGTAGCGAAGGAGGATGGAGAAGCCAGCATAGATGGCTCCCTTGGCCCGAATTAAATTGTTGATGTCCGTCTCTGTCAGGACAATATCCTGCGTATGTGCAGTCTCTGGGGCCCAGGCGATGACGTATTCGGGTCCATACTCACCGATGCGTACGCGGGGCGTATTCAGCTCGCGTTGGAGTCTTCCGCCTTTGTCTACAATGCCGGTGATGAACATCTCGGCCAGAGCGGAGATCAATCCAGAGCCGCAGATGCCTCGCGGGGGAACGTTGCCAATAACGCGATAGGTTGGCTCATAGGTGCGGCCATTAATCCAGATTTCATCGATGGCTCCACTGGAGGCTCTCATTCCGTGTCGAACACCACCGCCCTCAAAAGCCGGGCCGGCGGAGCAGGCGCAGGTTGCTAACCAATCAGCATTACCGAGGACGATCTCGCCGTTTGTCCCAATATCTATGAAGAGGCTAAGGCGTTCGCTCTGAAAGAGCCCAGAGCTGATCACCCCGGCGGTAATATCTCCCCCTACATAGCTACCAACAGCCGGCATACACTGGATACTGGCGTGGGGATTAATCGTTATGCCCAGTTCGCCTGCTGTTACAGCGGGAGGATGGGTTATAGTTGGGATATAAGGCTCCTCTCGAATATATCGGGGAGGGATTCCCAGGAAAAGGTGAATCATCGTAGTATTGCCAGCGACTATCATCTCGTTAATTTCGCCAAGTTGTAAACGGTTGCGGCCAGCTAACTCAGTCAAGAGTTCATTGATCGTCTTGATCGCCAGGCGTTGCAAATGGCTCAGCCCATCGCCTCGCTGGGCATAGATGATGCGTGAGATGATATCCTCACCACAGCTAATTTGGGCATTATAGGCAGAGGCTGTATCCAGCACCTTACCACTGATAAGGTCAACGAGGTAGATGACTATGGTGGTTGTCCCAATGTCAACGGCCACACCCAGGGAGTTGCCGCTGCGGTTGCCGGGGAGAAGCCCGATCAGACGTGCCCCGCGCTCGTCAGGAGGGAAGAGATTCTCGTTATCGTTCAGTTCTAGACCGGGCATCTCGAGAACGGCAGTAACCCTCCAATCGGCAGCGCGTAGGGTGTGAGCGATGATACGCAGAATCGGTAGGTCCGCTCCGAGCTGCTTGATCTGCTCCTGATGGGTTAGGGCTTGTCGCAATCGGTCGAAGTCGTTAGTATTGTCGGCTAGGCTTGGAGGCTCCATTTCTAAATAAATCTTTCTGATACGCGGATTGTGGCGCCATTCACATTTAATGGGCAGAGCTATCCTTTCTGCTGTAGTCCAGATCTCTACCTGAGGCGCAGTGACAGGGCGGGGCTCCACGAAGATGATAGTGTCGCCCTTGACCACGGTCTGGCAGGCGAGGACAATCCCTTGTTCGGCTTCGTTAGTGGTGAGATGAGGGGTTTGGCGCGTGGCAACTTCGCCCATTTCGATTCGTACTTTGCACCGTCCACAGCGTCCTTCCCCGCCACACGGTGTAGCTAAATCTATCCCGGCCAAGCGGGCGACGTCAGACAACACTGCGCCCACTTCCGCTTGGACTATCTTACCTGAAGGATTGAAAACTACGATGCAATCAGCGATTTTTGGCCACCTCCGTTTGATCCCTCGTTCTCTGAAGAGCTTCCGAAGGGAGCATCCTTGGGATCCTCTCTCATGACGCTGCGGCCGGAGCGCCGACCGCTTGCCAAACAGTCTTTAAATAGACCGGAATATCAACGGCCTCTCGAGGGCCGACCAATATTTGCCAGTTGGGTAGTTCCTCTTCTATCTCGCCGGATATCCCGGCTATATAACCTGGAATCACCAGCTTATGGTGAGCCAGTTTGCTCTCAAGATTAGCGCCCTTGACCGTTTTGGCTATCTTCTCGGCATCAAATTTACCCGCGGCCCAGGCTGTCAGCACTGACATTCCCTCTGCATCAGCCACTAGCAGAAAGGCAGGTATCCCACTGGCCTCGACCTCTCCTGCTACAGTAAAGTAGGTCAAAGAGAAGTTGGTTGTGATGAGAAGAGGGGAATTTTCGGCTGGCTCACCGATTTGATAAAGGTCGGGTTTAACTTGAATCGGTTTCTGCGGATCGGTATAAATATTTTGGCGGAGGGTCAGTAGGGGGTAGGCAAGGCTGGGATCGAAATGATCCAGCACAATGATCCCCGCATACTTGGCAATATCTTGGGCCGCTAATACAGCCTCCTCCAAGGGGGAATTGGCTACTTCACCTGGGAAGCTGATAATCGGGAAGCCAACCAAGCGGAAATTCTTGCGCAGGGCCAAACGTCTGATAAATGTATGTTGGATCAATGTTCCCTTCAGCCCTCTTGTCTCTGGATCCAAGATGATATCGGATACACCAGCTTTTATCACCTGTTCCGCTAGACTGGCCAAGGTAGATAGGTCACCCTCGTCATGGACGACCAGAGGGCATTGAAATTTTTGGGCTAATCTGGCCATGTCTTCCCAATTATCTTTGGTGGCGGCGTAGATCAGTGGTCTATCAACAGCAACTTTTTGGAGGGCAACCTCCATAGCCTGGCTAACTGTAGACATAAGTACTAGCGGTAGATTCGTTTTAGCCTTAACTGTTTCGATACAGCTCACGAAGGCAGATGCATCTCCGGATGCGTTTTCTATGGCCAGACCATTGAGATGGAGAGTGGTGCCAACTCGCTCCACAGCGTACTCGTTAACTTGCTGAGCAGTCATGGTGACCTGTTCGGAAGGTTGCGTATCCTTAATTCTGAGCATTAAGCCTGGTTCGTGGTAGAATGTTTTTTCGTGGCGAAACAGAACGGTTTCATTCCCAATTTCAATCCTGTTATCCCCCTTGCCGATTGTTATCAGTCGAATAGGGGGGGCGGAAGCGGCATCTAAGAGCTGTTTCGCTTCCTCTGAGACGTAAGGGCAGGCGGAAAGCTCAGCTCCTTTGGCGGCTAGCTTCATGGCAAAGGCGAGGCAGGTGGGGAAGCCACACTCCTTACAATTAGTTTTAGGCAAATGTTTATAGATCTCAAGTCCACTAAGAGGCATATCTCCTTCTCCTTTTGCAGCTGATTTAGCAGTAGCCCATCGTCGCACCCGATTAGTGAGCTATTAGATCCTCGATGGTTTGCTTGACCGCTTCCACTGCCTGAGGATGACGCAGCACAACGATGTCTGCACCGGCAGTTAGAAGGGTAGCAGCGGTGATCGTCTCCCAGGCAACTCCTCTCGTTTCGAATTCACCCCACGCTGTTGGTACCCCTTCTGGTATTTTACTCTCTTTGACGCGCCAGGCCTCCTCACCGACAGTACAGATCATCGGCATTTGAGTCATGCGGTCCCCTTGTAAGGCGGCGAGTCGGAGACGTTCCATTACAGAGTAGGTGTACTCTAAGCCGTAGCCTAATGAACCAGTGGTAGGGTCCATCAAGATACGATCGAGGGGCAAGCCCATATCACTGATCAGGATATTGAGCTGTTTCTGAATATTCACATCGATGGGGGCTCGTCCGATGGCGATGTGCCCGTGAGCGAGACAGGCAGCGACGATTGTACGATAGTTCTTATCTTCGCAAAGCCCCAGGGCGAGGCGTTCACCATCACCGGCTTCCGCCACTTCCACAAGCATCTCATTATCAGCTTCGGGAATCCCTGGACCATAGACAATGAGGGGCACATCCACCGCTTCCAATACGGTTTTGACTGTCTCCTTGACGCCTCTATACCCCTTCTCTTCACCCTTTGATGGGGTAAGCTTGAGGGCAATAATATCTGCGCCAATTTGGACAGCTCTCTCTGCCCATCTCCTGACATCGTTGACGAGGTCGCCCCAGACTTTCAGTAGAGCTGGAGACCACTCGGCAGGCTTCTTATCCCATATCTCGATGGCGATGGCGGGTCGATGAGGTATCTCCCCTTCGAAGTGTAGAAACGGTAGGGTTGATTCCCCACCAACGATAACAGTTCGTTTGCGTGTCCCCCCTTCAGCACTTGTTGCGCCCAGTTGTACCTCGTGTACCTTGCCTACCCATTTCTCAGTAGGTATTTGAACAGTCACTGACACTATACCCTCTCCTTTCGTTAAGGTCCTTGCCGATATTTATTATGAATTTCTTACTTTATATCCAAAAAAAGGTCAGCGAAGACGCACGTCAGGGGCCAGTTGGCCCAAACCGTGAATCATTATAACATATAGAGAGGTAATGGTGTAAAATCGAACAGGTGTCCGTACGTATTGCAATTCGCTCGACCTTGCGTTATAGTTACAAAGAGCCTGAGTGCTCTGTTCGTAGTGCTGGGCAGGCCATAGAATGACAGGGGGTTTTAGATTGCTTCGATCTCCGCCCCGATCACCTTGTATTCAAGTCCCTTCAATGGTTCCCATGTAGGGATTGATACTATTTAGAATCAAGGGGTATGTATTTATGGAAAACATCTGTATTATCGGTGTTGGCTATGTGGGGTTGGTGACAGGAACCTGCTTTGCTGATTTAGGCAACCGGGTGGTGTGTCTGAATACCTCCAAGGAAAAGGCTGAGAACTTGAAAAGAGGCATCATCCCGATCTTTGAACCAGGCTTAGAAGAGTTGGTGCAGCGCAACTATGCCGCCGGCAGGCTCAACTTCACTACCTCTTACGACGAGGCCTTAGAGCACGCCGATTTTGTTTTCATCGCTGTCGGTACCCCAACCGGGGTTGAGGGCGAGGCTGATCTGTCATATGTCCAGGTTGCGGCCGAAGATATAGCCAAAGCGATGCACAAGCCCCTTATAGTAGTCAATAAAAGCACGGTGCCGATTGGGGCTGGTGATTGGGTATCTAGCATCATTGAGAAGAATAAGAGGATCGATGTTGAGGTCGCCGTGGTCTCCAATCCGGAGTTCCTCCGTGAGGGAGCAGCTGTCTATGACTTTATGAATCCAGACCGGGTAGTTCTTGGCTCAACAAACAAGGCTGCGGCTGAGAAAGTGGCGAATCTCTATGCCCCCCTCAAGTGCCCCGTTCTTATCACCGACATTCGCACAGCAGAAATGATTAAATATGCTTCCAATGCCTATCTGGCTACCAGAATATCATTTATCAACGAGATAGCCTCCATATGTGAGAAACTGGGGGCGGATATAAAAGATGTGGCTCGCGGCATGGGCTATGACAAGCGCATCGGGTCCATCTATCTGGAGGCTGGCCTTGGCTGGGGCGGTAGTTGCTTCCCAAAGGATGTCAAGGCTTTAGAGCATATGGCCGCTATGCAGGGGTGTCATCCTCAGCTCTTGCGCGCGGTTATGGAGATCAACCGGGATCAGAGGAGGCGGTTCATCCAGATGGTACGGGATGCACTTGGTACGCTTCAGGACAAGGTGATCGGTGTCCTTGGCCTCTCGTTCAAGCCTAACACAGATGATATGCGCCATGCTCCTTCGGTCGAGGTCATTCATCTGATGCAGATTGAGGGAGCCAAGATCAAAGCCTACGATCCAGCAGCGATGAAGGTAGCTAAGAACATATTACCTACAATTGCCTACTGTGCCAATCCCTACGAAGTGGCTGAAGGGAGCGATGCTTTGGCGATTGTTACCGAATGGAATGAATTCAAGCAGCTCGATTTGGCCAGGATCAAAGAGCTCTTGCGACAACCAGTCGTTATAGATGGGCGCAATATCTATGATCCCTTAACGATGAAGAGTATGGGCTTTATATACCAGTGTATAGGTCGGCCCATCCCAAGTGGGGAGACTATGGCTTCCGCTAGCCTTGCCGCAGTGTGATTGCCTCTAGCTGCATGGTGCCTCCAACCAGCGTTCCAAAAGGTGCTCCAGGAAGTTAGAGTGTGTCGATAGAAGAGCACCAACCTTGTCTGACACAGGCGCTAAGGGGTAGCTTATGCCAGAATTGAAAGATATAGTGGAAAAGATTCGCCTCGACTTCGAGGCGAAGAATGCGGCCAGGGAAGATGGTTTATCCCTCTCGCGTAAGATAGCTCGTGCTTCGGCTAATGCCATCCGGGCTGTGCACCGAGGCGAGTTCCCCGAGGCCATAATCTTATTGTCCGAGGCGGGCCAATCCCTTGCCCAAGTCAGGGAAATCTTGCGTTCCTATCCAGATGTCCTTTACGCCGGATTTGTGCACGATGCGGCGAAAGAGTATGTTGAGGCAAGTGTTACCTATGCGCTGATTACCGGGCAGGACTTACCTGATCCTGATACACTAGGGGTCGACTATCCGGCGTATTTGAATGGATTAGGCGAAGCAACAGGTGAACTGCGTAGATATATCCTGGACTGTCTGCGTCGGGGCGATACCAGTCGTTGCGAACATCTCTTGCAAGCGATGGACGACATCTATGGCCTGTTGTTCAGTATAGATCACCCCGATGCAGTGACGGCTGGTCTTAGACGCACGACGGATGCAGTGCGGGGTATCGTTGAGAAGACGCGTGGGGACTTTACCGTGGCTTATCGCCAAAGTGAGCTGGAATCCAATCTGGCCGAGTTTCAAAAAGCTGTGGGACGGCTAAAAATACTCGGGGCAGGGGAGTAAGTTAGGGCCCTATCTATGGTGGG
>JAMCVK010000040.1 GCA_023475225.1 Chloroflexota bacterium | reverse complement strand
CGGGGTATCGTTGAGAAGACGCTGGGGACTTTACCGTGGCTTATCGCCAAAGTGAGCTGGAATCCAATCTGGCCGAGTTTCAAAAAGCTGTGGGACGGCTAAAAATACTCGGGGCAGGGGAGTAAGTTAGGGCCCTATCTATGGTGGGAGCAATGCTTATCGAAGATCTTGGCGAGTTTGGATTCATCGATCGCCTAAGCAAAATGGTTGGCTACCCCGGAGGTGAGGTTGTGGCGGCGATTGGGGAAGACGTAGCTGTCATAAGAACCGTGGCTGACAATCTACTCCTGGTTACCTGCGATGCCCAGGTTGAGAACGTCCATTTCAGGTTGACCACTACTGAATCAAGAATGCTAGGACGCCGGGCCTTAGCGGTTAATCTGAGCGATATCGCGGCGATGGGTGGCCTGCCCACATATGCTTTGGTGTCCTTGTTCCTTCCGCCTGGTATCCAAGTTGAGTTGGTGGATCAGCTGTATGAGGGACTCATAGCGGAAGCCAAAGATTTTGGGGTGCACATTGTAGGCGGGAATACCTCCAGGTCCTCTTCAGGTCTGATCATAGATATTACTCTGTTAGGGGAGGTTGAGCCGGAATATGTGGTGTACAGAAGCGGCGCTCGTGTCGGCGACTCCATACTGGTCACAGGGCAGCTGGGCCATTCTGCGGCGGGCCTGGATCTTCTGTCGAGGGAGGGCACTCCGTGTCCTGAGAAGGCGGCTAACTTCCTGAAAGAGTGCCATCGCTTACCCAGGCCACGCCTGGCGGAGGGGCGAGTAATCGCAACAAGCGCTGTCTGTACAGCAATGATTGACATCAGTGATGGGCTGGCCGGTGACCTTGCGCACATCTGTGAGGCGAGCAAGGTAGGCGCCTTGCTCTGGCTGGATAGAGTGCCGGTCTCCGCTGAGCTACGTTATGCGGCTACAGCCCTCAAAATACCAATTTCAGATTATGTCCTTTACGGAGGTGAGGATTACGAGCTATTGTTTACCGTAAGGCAAGGCTCAGAAAGCATGATAATTAGGTCTATCCATGATGCTACAGGAACCATGGCGGCAGTGATCGGGAGGATTGTTCCTCCTGAAGAAGGGCTCAGGTTACAATTGCCTAATGGGACGATAGAACGGCTCGTTCCACGCAGTCATGACCACTTTCGTCCGATCGCCCTCTGAGCGTTCTAGGTGTTAAAAGCAGGAACCGCAAAGAGGTGACTGAGCGTGCCAAAATTGACCATCTTGATCGCAATTTTTATACTTTAGCGGTTTTAGGCTTTTTTCTGGTTATATAGACAGGGGTTGAATGGGCAACGCTGCCTAAGCGAAGACCGTCGCCATTTAAACAAATATAGGTAGCATCCTTTTAGAAAGGAGAGTCGATAGATGGATCTAGTGCTAGCAGTACCGTTGGCCGGCGTGGCCACGGTGATCTTTGTGGCTTATTTGGCCTGGGATGTATTACATAGGGATGCGGGGACCCCGCGGATGCGGGAGATCGCCGATATGATCTATGAGGGGGCGATGGCCTTCCTCAGGAGACAGTATCAAACCATAGCTATGTTAGCCGTAGTTACGGCCGTCATCATAGGCTTCTTGATCGGTTATTTCGGAAATAACCCAGACCTGGGCATCAGGACGGCTATCGCGTTCATGGCGGGAGCAGCTTGCTCAGGCTTATCCGGCTTCATCGGCATGTATGTGGCTGTGAAATCGAATGCGCGCACCGCCAGCGCAGCTACTCGTAGTCTTGGCGAGGCGATCACCATCTCTTTGCGTGGTGGGGCAGTCTCTGGATTTCTCGTCGTGGCCTTGAGTCTGTTGGGTGTGGCTGGCATCTTCTACCTTTATGGTGGAGCCCAAAACCCGGCCCAAGTCCCCTTCTTAATCGTTGGTTTCGGTTTTGGCGCCAGTTTTATGGCTTTGTTTGCTCAATTAGGGGGAGGGATATATACCAAGGCAGCCGACGTGGGGGCTGATCTGGTGGGCAAGATTGAGGCGGGCATTCCGGAAGATGATCCGCGCAATGCGGCCGTTATCGCTGATCTGGTGGGCGATAATGTAGGGGATTGCGCCGGCCGTGGTGCTGACCTCTTCGAATCCACTGCGGCTGAGAATATCGGTGCCATGATTCTCGGCGTGGCCATTTTTGTATACACTCACAATCCAGCCTGGATTATGTTCCCTTTAGTGGTTCGAGCCTTTGGCTTATTCGCTTCCATCATTGGGCTGCTGTCTGTACGTGGTCGTGAGGGTGAGAACCCGATGCGTGCCCTGGATCGAGGCTACTATGTTACTGCGGTGCTTTCGGCCGTCGCCATGTACTTTGTGACCACTCATATGTTACAGAATAGTTGGTTTGTCTTATCCGGACTAATCGGCATTGCCACGAGCATCGCTTTCGTGTATATCACTCAATACTACACCTCCGGCAGTTGGCGACCGGTACGAGAGATCGCGGAGGCGTCCAAAACAGGACCGGCCACGAACATAATCGTCGGCACGGCCGTGGGCTATGAATGTACGGCCAGCACAGCTATAACTATCTCGCTGGCCTTGATTGGTGCCTATTGGTTCGGGATGCAAAGCGGCCTTCCCCATGGAGGCATATATGGCACAGCGGTGGCGACGATGGGGATGCTGATGACCTGCGCCTACATTCTGGCTATGGACACCTTTGGTCCCATCACAGACAACGCTGGGGGCATAAACGAGATGTCCAGAGCACCAGCTGACGCGCGTCACATCACCGACGCCCTAGATGCTGTTGGAAATACGACGAAGGCCTTAACCAAAGGCTATGCCATCGGTTCAGCCGCCTTGGCGGCCTTCCTTCTCTTCAGTGCCTACCTGGATAAAGTGGCGGAGGTGACTGGCCATCCTTTTAATACGGTAAATATTGCCAAGGTGGAGGTTTTTGTTGGCGCTTTATTGGGGGCGATGCTAGTCTATCTCTTTAGCTCGCTGGCCATCCGTGCAGTGGGCCGGGCGGCAAGCAGCATCATTGAGGAGGTGCGCCGCCAATTTCGCGAGGACCCCGGTATCATGGCTGGCACATCGCGGCCCGATTTCGGCCGTTGCGTTGATATTACCACGCGCGCGGCCTTGCGCGAGATGGTCGCACCTGGATTGCTAGCCGTAGGTATGCCCGTTGTTGTCGGGCTGCTCCTGAAGGCTGAGGCTGAGGCGGCTCTTCTTATGGTGGGTACGATAGCTGGTATCCTCCTGGCCACGGTGCTCAATAACGGTGGTGGGGCTTGGGATAATGCCAAGAAGTTCATCGAGGCTGGCCATCTAAGGGGTAGCGATGGAAATATCGTTATGAAGAAGTCGGCAACCCACGCCGCAGCTGTCGTCGGTGACACAGTGGGAGACCCATTCAAGGATACAGCTGGACCATCGCTACACGTCCTGGTTAAGCTCTTGAGTACCATCACTTTAGTCCTAGCCCCGTTATTCATTGGTTAGGCGGTGATGTGATGGATCTGATTCAGGCCTTAATTCTGGGGATCGTTCAGGGACTCACAGAGTTCATACCGGTGAGCAGCTCTGCTCATCTGGTCCTTGTTCCCTGGTTACTTCGCTGGCCAGAGCCGGGACTGGCCTTCGACACTGTGCTCCATCTCGGTACACTAATGGCTGTGCTCCTCTTTTTCTGGCGCGATTTTGTCTCTCTTTTCGACGGCTGGTTGCGCAGTCTTGTCGGCCGGGGGCGTAGTTCGGATGGAAGATTGGCCTGGTTGGTTCTCTTGGGGACTATCCCCGCGGGTATCGCCGGCACAACGCTGGGTGGGTGGTTCGAAGCCATGTTCAGTCAGCCGCACTTAGTGGCCATATTCCTCCTGGTCACCAGTCTGTCCTTGGCCGTCGCTGAGTACCTGGGACAACAGCGCAGGGATATGCCAGAACTACGACCCCTTGATGCCGTCGTGGTGGGATTGGCTCAAGCTCTGGCCATCGCTCCCGGTATCTCCCGTTCCGGTGCCACTATTTCGGCTGCTATGCTGCTGGGAACGACCCGATCAGCTGCGGCCAGGTTCAGTTTCTGGTTGGCGGCGGTGGTTATCTTTGGGGCTGGTGGGGTAGAGGTGCTCCATCTGCTGCGGACAGGGGAGGCTATTACCAGGTTGGTTCCCCTCACTATCGGATTTTTGGCTGCGGCAGGCACGGGCTACGCCTCTATTGGCTTTCTCCTTCGTTATCTACGCACCCGTGGGCTCTACGTCTTTGCCCTTTATTGTGCTATCCTTGGCCTTGCTGTGCTGTTCCTACCAGTAGTTCGTTAGCTGTTAAAAAGCGCCTTAGAGAGCGGACAGACTAGCGATGGGAATAGGCCATATGCATAGCCTGTCGTACCAGCCTTAGGCTCTCCTGCGCCTCCAGGCGGGCCCGTTTTGACCCTTCGTGTAGCAGAGACATAACTTGCTCTCGACTTACCCGTTCTCGGATTTCGCGGAATGGTTGCAGGCGTTGGACAAGGCGTTCGGCCAGTTCTTTTTTACAAGCGACACAGCCAATGCGGCCAGCCCGGCAATCATTCTCCAGCATGGCGATGTCCGTTTGTCCGAGGGCACGGTGGTAGGCAAAAACGGTGCAGATTTCGGGGTGACCCGGATCGCGTAGATAAATCTTCTGGGGATCGGTAATCGTGCCCATTACCTTCTCCCTTATTTCCTCGGAGGTGGCTGAGAGAGGGATGGTGTTACCATAACTAGTGTGCATCATCCTCCCATCCGTGCCTGGCAGGCGTGGTGTCGGACTAAGAACAGCCTGGGGCTCGGGAAAAACACTAGTGTAGAGGCTGTTGAAACGCCGTGCTATCTCTCTTGAGAGTTCGAGGTGGGGCAATTGATCTTCCCCTACGGGCACAGCGTTGGCACGGTAAACAAGAATATCAGCGGCTTGCAGCACCGGGTAAGCCAGAAGACCAAGTGAAGCCCTTTCACCTAAGTGGAGCTCCTTCTTTTGCTCTTTATAGGTGGGGTTTCGCTGTAAGCGTGACACTGTAACGAGCATTGAGAAGAGCAGGGACAGTTCAGCGTGCTCCGGTACAGCCGATTGCAATAACATGGTGCTGCGCTCAGGGTTGATCCCGGCGGCCAGCCAGTCACAGAGCATCTGGTAGATATTCTCCTCTAGTCTATCCGTGTGGGCGTAGTCGCTTGTCAAGACGTGCCAATCGGCGACCAGGAAAAAGCACTCATATTCATCCTGTAAGCGGGCCCAGTTCTCCAGGGTTCCCAAAAGATGTCCTAAGTGTCGTCTGCCCGTGGGCCGATGTCCAGTCAGTATCCGCCCTTTTTTCATTCTCTGGTCTCTCCTCTATTATGGCCGAAATTCCGTTTCGCCCGCATTGTAACATAGCATCTATCTGATGGGCAACGAAGTAATAGACGGTGCAGATACAAGACTTCATCTTGAAAGCTCAATTATCGTGAGTTATAGTAGGAGGGCGTCGTTAGTCCCACGGCAAGATCCTAACGGATGGAGGACAAAGTATGAGCGTGGAAAAAGTACTTACAACCTGCGTATATTGTGGAACCGGATGTGGCCTGTATCTGTGTGTCGACCGTGGCAAAGTGATGGGCATCGCCCCAAGTCGGGCGCATCCTGTTAGCCAGGGGCGACTTTGCCTCAAGGGATGGAATGCTCACCAGTTTGTGCACCATCCGCAGAGATTGACTGATCCGCTTATCAAGCGAAACGGGACGTTTGCTAAAGCCTCCTGGGATGAAGCGTTAGACTTGGTTGCTGAGAGGCTCACAGAAATAAAACAGAGATATGGCAGCGATAGCCTGGGGGTTCTTAGCTCGGCCAAGTGCACGAACGAAGAAAATTTCGTGATGATGAAGTTTGCGAGAGCTGTCTTAGGGACCAATAATGTGGACCACTGTGCACGACTTTGCCACGCTTCGACTCTCACCGGTTTGGTCAAAGCGTTCGGCAGTGGGGCAATGACTAATTCTATCGCTGAGATCAAAGATGCAAATGTCATCTTTATCATTGGCAGCAATACTACTGAGCAGCACCCCGTTATTGCAGCCGACATACTTAGGGCGGTAGATAACGGATCTAAATTGGTCATCATCGATCCGAGAGTGATTCACCTGAGTCAGTTTGCCGATATGCACCTTCGATTAAGGCCAGGGACAGACGTTGCCCTCATGAATGGGCTAATGAACGTGATAATAGAGGAGGGTTTACACAATTCTAGCTTCATCGAGGAACGGGTGGAAGACTTTGGTGAACTAAGGTCCATACTCCAAAAATATAAGGTAGACGATGTAGCACAGATCACTGGGGTTCCGGTTGATGACCTTAGGGCTGCAGCCAGGCTGTATGCCAGAGCTGAGAAGGCCACCATCTTGTATTGCATGGGCATCACCCAACATACTACAGGTACAGATAACGTACTAGCCTGTGCTAACCTAGCCATGCTTTGTGGCCATGTGGGTAGGGAGGGAACCGGTGTAAATCCGCTGCGAGGGCATCAGAATGTCCAGGGGGCTTGTGATATGGGAGCCTTACCCAATTTTTACGCCGGATATCAGCGTGTAGCTGACGAGATAGCGAGGCAAAAATTTGAACAGGTATGGAGAATAAGACTGCCAGCTAATGTAGGCTTGACGGTGGTTGAGATGATGGATGCAGCGGTAGAGAGGAAAATCAAGGCGATGTATATTATGGGTGAAAATCCGATGGTAAGCGACCCCAACATAAATCAGGTGAAACGCGCTCTTGAGAGTCTAGATTTTCTGGTGGTGCAAGATATCTTTCTTAGTGAGACAGCTGAGCTTGCTGACGTGATATTGCCAGCTTGTAGCTTTGCCGAGAAGGACGGTACCTTTACTAGCACTGAGAGGCGGGTCCAGAGAGTACGAAAAGCTATAGCCCCCATAGGGGCTACTCGACCTGATTGGGACATCATCTGTGACGTTGCTCGCAGGATGAGCTATGATATGTGCTATAACTCACCTGAGGCGATAATGGAGGAGGTATCTACCCTCGCCCCAATATATGGCGGGATTCGCTATGACCGGCTGGATGATTTTGGGTTGCAGTGGCCTTGTCCTACGCCGGATCATCCCGGCACAAAGTATCTTCACAAGAATACCTTCGCTCGAGGGAAAGGCAAGTTCCATGCTGTGGACTATCTACCTCCTGCGGAAATATCAGATGAGCAGTATCCATTTGTATTCACTACGGGTAGAATCCATTATCATTTCCATAGTCGGACAATGACCGGGAGATCAGAGGCCTTGAACAGGGAGGCTCCGGAGGGTTATATCGAGATTAACCCTGCTGATGCTAAAGAACTGAATATACGACACGGAGGCAAAGTTAAAGTCTCATCAAGGAGGGGGCAAATCATTACCAAGGCCTTCGTCACCGAGAAGGTGCCACCAAAGACCGTATTTATGCCCTTCAATTTTGGGGAAGCGGCGGCCAACATGCTAACCAATCCTGCCCTGGATCCAATGGCAAAAATACCCGAGTATAAGGTCTGTGCCATTGCCTTAGAAAGGAGTGATTAAAGTGGCTTTGGCATGGGAGCTGGACAAGCAAAAAGTGCTGCAGTGGCTCGAGATCTTGAGAGGAGAGTATGAGGTCATTGCACCGGTGAGGATACAAGGAGAAGTTGTCTTCAATTCTCTATCAGCTACTAATCACATCGCTCTTGACTATGAAAATACGCTGATGCCACCAAAGGAATTTTTCTTGCCGCCTAGTGAAACTATGTTTAGTTTTACCATCGGAAAGAGTGGCTTTGATATAGTATTTCCGGAGAAAAAACAGGAGGAGAGAGTAATTTTCGGCATGCGTCCCTGTGACGTGCATGCCCTATTTATTCTGGATAATGTCCTCGGTGGGGACCAAAGGGACGAGTATTATCTCTTGCAGAGGGAGAGGAGCACTTTAGTGGCCCTTAACTGCAGTAGGCCGGCAGCGAGGTGCTTTTGTGGCCTCACTGGGGCAGGTCCTACCTTGTCAGGTGGTTTTGATGTCCTTCTTACGGAGCTCGATGCTTTCTACTTTGTGGAGGTTGGTTCGGAAATGGGCATGGAGCTAGTTGATAAGGGGTCAGGCCTGTTTCGGAAGGCAAGTGAGCAAAGTCAGAGGAAGAAGGAGCAGGTAGTTGAACAAGCGAAAAATCTTTTTACCAGGCCTGCCGATCCTGGGGAGGTGACACGAAAGATGGAGGCTTGCTTCAACGATGGCCGGTGGGCGCAACTAGGGGAGAGGTGCATGGAGTGTGGGGGCTGTACCTACCTGTGCCCTACTTGCTACTGCTTTGATGTCGTTGATAGGGTACACAACAAAGAGGGTAGCAGGCTGCGGTGCTGGGACTGTTGTCTCCTTCCAGGTTTTACTAGAATGGCGGGGGGTATAAACCCAAGGGATAGTAAGGAAGCAAGAATAAAGCAACGATTCTATCATAAATGGGATTACTTTGTAGAGAGATTTAGTATACTCCAGTGTGTAGGGTGTGGCAGATGTACTGAGACTGCGTTGTGCCACATAGACTGGGAACAAGTATTCCGATCCGTAGTAGGTGAGCGATAGACATGAGAAATCTATATGCACCTTATCCAGCGGTAATCAGGATGGTAAGGGAGGAAACTTACGATACTAAGACATTTGGTTTATGTATCGAGGGTGAGCGGTATAAGAGGGAGTTTCAGTACAGGCCTGGACAGTTTATAGAGCTATGCCTTCTTGGGTATGGCGAATCACCCCTCTCAATAGCATCTGCCCCCGGAGAGATGGGATACCTTGAATTATGTGTGAGAAGAGTGGGAAGAGTGACTGGGGTGCTGCACTGGCTTAGTGATAACGATGTCATCGGTATCAGGGGTCCCTTCGGGAATGGATTCCCCGTCGAGGAGATGAAAGATAAAAATCTAGTTTTCGTGGGTGGAGGACTGGGGTTAGCCCCTTTGAGATCGCTAATTTGGACAGTGTTTGCCAACCGGATGGACTTCAGAAAAGTAACTATCTTATATGGAGCACGAACCCCAGCTGACCTGCTCTTCCGGGACGAGCTTAAGATATGGGCGGATATGGATGATTCAGAGGTGCTGGTAACGGTAGACGTCAGTTCAGGAGACTGGCAAGGCCATGTCGGGGTAGTCACTACCTTGTTCGACAAAGCGTCGATCTTAGCGGATAACTCTGTCGCTATAGTCTGTGGACCGGCCATCATGTTCCGTTTTGTGATAAAGGAGCTACTCGAGATGGGTTTCTCTGAAGAAGCCCTACTATTGACTCTCGAACGGCATATGAAATGTGGCATCGGCAAGTGTGGTCACTGCAATATAGGTCCGAAATACGTCTGCCTGGACGGACCCGTTTTCCGTTACAAGGAGTTGAAACGGTTTTCGGAGGCATTTTAAATCCATAGAATTGATTATCCAAAAAGATAATGATTAATCGCAACCCAACAATGGGATCTCAGCCATTCGGCTATAGAGAGGACCAGTTGGCCTAAGTTGGCTGCGCATAACGGCTATGGATTCGACGACGAACGTGGCCGGGATGGGTACAGGGGCGAACTCGACTACCTCACCGATGGATTCCTGCGTCTTAGGATCGACGCTCTCTCTTACCCGCCCAAGGGTTAGGTGAGGACTGAATGGCCGTTTCTCTTGAGAAAAACCCAATTTTCCTAAAACATTGTCTACTTGCGCCTGGAGGGCCACTAGTTGTGGCAGGTCGCCCTCCAGCCCCACCCAGAGAACGCGTGGTCGCTTCGGATGAGGAAACACACCCAGCTTCCCTAAACGTAAGGTGAAACTGCTGTGCTCACCAACGGCCTGACGCAGTTCCTGTTCGATCTGGGGCACCATGTGAGCGGCTACATCGCCCAAAAATTTTAGGGTCAGATGGATAGCGTCTGGGTCAACCCAACGGATAGCCCTGGCTATATCGTACCTTCGTTTGGCCGCTTCTGCCCGAAGCCAATTTTGAACCTCGGCCATTTCCATCCTGATCTCTGGGGGCAATTCGATGGCGATGAAGGTACGGAACATCTCGCCAGCTTTCATCATCGCTTCCCTCCAGATGATTTATGCCCTGGGTGGTTGCTGAGACGAGGTGGGGGAAGGATTCTTTTGGCATTTCTCTCTAAGATGGCCTCAAGGTCCACAGGAGCGAGGTTAAGGCGACGTATCTGGTTGATAAAACCTTGTTGACTGAGCAAGGGGAAGTCGCTGCCGAAGAGGATTTTCGAAGCGCCCACGAGTGAAATAACAATAGGGAAGATGCGCCAGTCGTAGAGAAGCGGAGAGGCGGCGGTATCATAATAGACGTTTCGAGTCACTTCAGCAACTTCGGGCATCAACTCGTAGAAGGGGAGCCCCCCACCCCAATGGCAACATACTAAACACAGCTCTGGGAAACATCTTGCCAGGTAGTACAGCGATTGCAAAGATACCGTGCCTTTGCCAGGATAGCAATGACCGATGGGTTCACTGGTATGGGTGAGAAGCAGTAGATTATGGGCGATGGCTGCCTCCACAACCGGCCTGATGGTTATCTCGTCGTCCCATTGGAAACTTTGTCCATCTGGGTTAAGCTCGCCAATTCCACACATCCCAGCGCCCAGGCAGCGTTCGATCTCGCTGACGGCTCGGGCACCCTCCTTTACCTGCACAGAGGCAAATCCGAAGAGACGCTCTGGATAAAGATTTATGGCCTGCGAGATATAGTCATTGTGTTCCCGGCAGAGTCCGGGGTCAGCCCAGCCGAATCCGCAGACAACTGCTTGATCAACGCCGGCCTGATCCATCGAGGTAATGAGGTCTTCTAAAGAGGCCAATCTGGCTCGGGGGGAGCTATAGAGTTGACGGAACCAGGCGTCTCTCTTGAGATATTTTTCTCTGGAGGCGCGCACTTCAGGGGGGAAGATATGGGTGTGAAAGTCAACGATCAAAGGAATCCTCAACAGGATGATGACTCTTTTGTGGCCATTACACTACCACGCCAGGCCAGGGAAGTCAACACGTCGAGCCAATAGCTACTTGACAAGTTGGCAATTTGTACTAAAATGTAAAATGTAATATCTGAAATATCACATTTTAATCTAGTACTATACTCAGGGGGAAAAGTTTTTGGATACACGGATGCAAATGTCACGCAATACTCCTCATTTGCCAAATGCCTTGTATGACTTGCAGCCCATAGAACAGTCCTATCTGGCTGAAAGGGTGCATGCTATCTTGAAGGATCAAATCCTTAGGCAGTCTCTGCGGAGTGGCAGCCAGATCGATATCGATGAAATAGCTAAGTCCCTGCGTGTGAGCCGCACCCCGGTGCAGGAAGCCCTTCGGCAGCTCGACAACGAAGGTTTAGTTGTCATCGAGCCTCGCAAGGGTACATTTGTGAAGCCGCTTACCGTTCAAGACTTCATCGAGGCTGTCGACCTTCGCGAAAATCTGGAGTTGTTCGCAGCTAAACTAGCCATCGATCGGGCTACCGATGAGGAGATAGCACGCCTTCGCACCCTGGTGGGCGAGTTCACCCCGTTCTTTGCCCCCGACGGCCGCAGGACAGATATTGCAGGGTTCTCTTGTAAGAACGCTGAGTTCCATGACCATCATTTTCAGATGGCCCGAAACGGCAAATTGCTCCAGGCTTATCGGACCCTGAACATCGATGTTATCCAAACGCGAGTCTATTTCCATCATGAGGCTCGCAGCGCGCTACAGGTCAATGAAGAGCATCTGGCCATCGTCGGTGCCTACGAGCACCGCGACCTCGCAGCTTTGAGCCACGCCATCTTGGTGCACTGTCAGCGCGGTAAACAGGCCATGTTGGACATCATTGAGCAGGCCGGAGGCGCTCTGTAATTTCTGGTGGAAAGGGGACAAGGGGTATGTCCAGGGAAGGCTGGGGTAAAGTAAGGAGGTGAGATGCCAAGACATAGAGGCTAATTTGCGATCGAACCGATGTCCTCTGGGTGTAGCGTATAGGTTCAGAAGTGTATGGGTTTGGAAAAGGAGAATAGACGATGGATCAGCAAATGTCAGGTAGCATCGACAAGTTATCAAAAAAGAAAATCGACCGCCGAACGCTTCTCAAGCTAGGCGCTGGTGCAGTGGGTGCGCTGACCCTCGATTCACTTCTGGCCAGCTGTGCCCCGGCACCATCACCAACACCAGTTCCGCCGACGCCGACTAAAGTCGTCGTAGCGACGCCGACGCCCACACCACCAAAGCCCAAACAAGGTGGGACACTGGTGGTAGCCCTGGGCGCGAATCCCGAGCACCTCGATATTTCCCTTAGTTCCAGTGTCATGGTTGGACTCCCCGCCTCTGCAGTAACAGAAGGCTTGGTGCGAATAAACCGTGAGTATCAACTGAGGCCCGCTCTGGCCAAGTCGTGGGAAGTCAGCACAGATGGTAAGACCGTGACATTTCACCTGCGGACCGGCGTCAAGTGGCATGATGGAAGGCCCTTCACATCTGCCGATGTCAGGTACACATTTGAGAAACTTTCGCCGGTGCACCCGCGTGCTGCGCCGGTCCTTAAGCGCGTCGAATCGATAGAAGCCCCCGATGACCAAACAGTGGTCATCAAGCTGAAAGCGCCTTTTGGGCCCTTCCTTGATATTTGCACCGCGGAGAACATCGGGATTCAGCCCAAACACATCTTCGAAGGAACAGACCCTCTTAAGAACCCCGCTAATCTACGCCCAATTGGCACAGGCGCATTCAAGTTTGATTCGTGGAAGCCCGGCGAAAGCATTGCGCTTGTGCGCAACCCGGACTATTGGGATCCTGGCAAACCTTATCTCGACAGGCTCGTGTTCCGGGTGCTTCCAGATAGCAGTGCCCGCATTCTGGCCCTAGAGGCCGGCGACATCGATTATATCTCCAATTACGATATAGCCTTTACTGACGTAGCGCGCCTCGAAAAGTCGAAGGAGATCGTAGTCGAGAGAGGGCGCGGACATCCGCGGGTGTTGCTCCTCTTCTTCAACGCTAAGAAAACACCTCTGAGTGATGTGCGTGTGCGCCGGGCACTTTTCCGAGCTCTCGACCGTCAGCTGATGCTAGACAGCGCCTACGGCGGAATCGGTGGACTCGGAACCTCCTCTATACCACCGGGATTGCGCTGGGCTTACAATCCGGACGTGGATTATATGAAGATGTATGCGTTTGATCTCAAGCGAGCCGATAAGGAATTGGATGACGCTGGATATCCGAAACGTGCCGATGGCAGCCGCTTCGAGATCCGCTTCTTGTACGATCCAGCCCAGCCAGGTTTCAAGGAGATCGCCGACATTGTTCGGGCCAACTGGGGGTCGGTAGGTGTCAAGGTTACTCTGGAATCCCGTGAGCGGTCGGTGTGGCTAGACATGCTCTATATGAAGAAAGATTATGACACCTCTATCGCTTTTTACACATCGGCGGGCGACCCATTTTTCGGAATCCAACGTACCTATATCTGTGCAGACATTCGGCCTGCCTCGTTTACCAACGCCTCGCAGTACTGCAACCCTGCCCTCGACGATCTGTTTGAGAAGGGCGCCAGCGCGGTCACCAGGGAAGAGCGAGCTAAGTACTACCGCGAGGCCCAGACGATCATCGCCAGAGATATTCCCTCGGCCGTGTTGCTGGACTCGGGCTTCGCCGATGCCATTCGAGACAAGTTCGGCAACTTAAAGGAGTTCTTCAATTCACCTGAAACGACATCTCCTTGGTACGCGGAAATTTACCAGAAATAGCTTGGATTAGAGTCATTCGGAGCGTAAGCATGCGGATCCATGTGCCCGTGCCTCCGGCAGAGACTGAACAGATCAGAGTGGTATCGCGGCTTGCGAGAGGGGACCGGCCGAGGTTGCTGGTGCTGAATAGTGGACGCGCTGCTGGTCAACCCTTCCTGGAGACCCTGCTGTCCAGTCTACAGCAGACGGGGCTCTATCGGGTGATCGACAGCCAGCTGATACCGAGCGGCGCAAATCTTGATCAGGTGACCGATGCCGCTCGGCAATATGACGCTACAGTCATAGGCGTGGCCGATTGAGGAGCCTGCACGGCGTGGAGTGTCCACGCTGCGGCGGCCATCGAAAGGATTAGTATCCCTGCAGTGGTCATTGTTACGGAACCCTTTGCCTCACTGGCTCGCCTGCATGCCCGACAGCAAGGCTACGCAGCGATGGCGATCATGACGGCGTCCCACATATTTTCGGGTCTCTCCGCAATGGGGAAGCTGGAGGCTGCCAGCGATCTGGCCCAAACCATCTCGGAAGCCCTCTTCACACCACAAGGTGGGCAGGAGCTTCCCAGCATAGGGGACCGACCTCCGACTCCATATCTTGAACTTGAATCGGAAGAACAGTTCGAGGCGCTTGCCGATGACAGGGGCTGGGGCGATGGCTTTCCCCTCCGGGCCCCAACTCAGGAGCGGCTTGAGACAATGCTCGACAGCGTCCGTGGGGACCCGGAACGGCTCGTAGCCGTCGTCCCTCCCAGGATGGGGCGAATGTCTCTTCGCTATCTGGCGACCAACGCCATCATGGCAGGCTGTTCAGCAGAGGCTTTGCCCACTCTGTGTACTGCTGTTCAGGCGGCGTGCGATCCTCTCTTTCAGTTGGGCCTGCTCCTGTCCACTACGAGTCCAACCACCACTCTGGTCATCGTCAATGGACCTGTGGTGAGACACCTCGGCTTGAACAGTACCACGCGGGCTATGGGGGCTGGGTGTCGTGCCAATGCGACGCTGGGCCGGGCAGTGAGGCTAACCCTACGAAATGCTGGCGGTGAAGCAGGCGTTACGGGCAAATCGACGCTAGGTCAACCGGGCGATTATTCCTTCTGCTTTGCTGAGAATGAGATGGAAAGCCCTTGGCCGCCGCTCTCTGTGGAACAAGGTATTCCCGAGGGGCAAAGCGCTGTTACCGTCGTTCCTGCAACAGGCGTCTGCGAGATCCGCGACAGCGCGAGTACGGAGCCTGAGGACCTGCTGTTTACGCTCTCGCAGTCCCTGGTCCTGGCGGGCTTGGTCGGCCCCAGTGGGACAGCCATGATCAATGGACATCTCACGCTGGTGCTCTGCCCTGAGCACGCTCGTATCTTCGGTAAGGGAGGGCTGAGCCGGGAGGCGGTCCAGCGCTGGATCTGGGGGCATTCCCATGTGAGGGCAGACATGCTCTCCCCAGCCAATCGACTTAAGTTGCAGATGACCCGGGCTAGCTGTGGTCTGCCGGCGAGCTTCGATCAACTCCCAATCACCAAATCGCCCAACGATATCCTGATCGTCGTCGCCGGAGGGGTTGGTGCTAAATCGGCCTACATACCGGGCTGGGGGAGCAGTCAGGCTGTCACTTATCCTATCGTTGATCTGTGAATTGGTAGACAAAAGTTTGAGTGTCTTTGACCAGGCGGTGTGGTTTACAAGGTCGTTTAATTCTCAGAATCTATGAGCTGCGTGCTCCCACGTGAGGCATGAAAGGAGAAGGAGTATCTTGATGCGTCAGCAAAAGCAGACAGAATATCGAGGGTTTCGAACTGCCGGAATCCGGCTGATGGAAGAGTTGGTGCCCAATTTGGTTGACCACAGGAGCGATCGGATCCTGCCACGGCTATATACCATTCATATGTTCGACAAGGCTCACCTGGTGATGCTGACCGAAGAGGGCCTGATCCCACGCGCGGATGGTGTGGCAATGCTTAAGGCATTGCGCAAGATGGAGGAGTCTGGTGTCGAAACCGTTCGGCTGGAGGTGCAAGGCGGCATGCATTCGGGCGAACAGTACCTCATCCGCCAGCTTGGGGAGTCGGTGGGGGGCCGCATTCATTTGGGACGCAGTTCGGGCGATTTGGGCGAGGTCTCCACACGGATTTACATTCGCGACCGGCTGTTGGAAGTGATGGACAAGGTTATCCGGTTGCGCCGGGTGCTGATTGATCTGTCCCAGCAGCACCTGGATACGGTGATGCCCGGCTACACGCACGCCCAGCATGCCCAACCCACCACCTGGGGCCACGTTCTCCTCTCATGGGCCTCCGTGTTGGAGCGCGACTTCGATCGGCTCTATCTGCTGTTCGGCCATGCCAATCGGAGTCCAGCTGGAGCAGCCATTTTGACCGGCTCGGATTTCCCTTTGAACCGTCACCGGGTGGCAGAGCTACTTGGGTTCACCTCTGTGGAAAAGAACACCTTCGATGCTATTCTCAGCCACGATAATCTATTCGAAACAATGTCGGCTCTTGCTATCCTTCACATGAACCTGGCCCGCTGGTCAGATGACCTGATGCTGTTCAGCACTTCGGAGTTCAACCTGATCGATTTTCCTGATCGGTTCTGCGGCACCAGCAGCATCATGATGCAAAAGAAGAACGCCTATGCTCCCCAAGAGACCAAGGGCGCCGCAGCGGAGACTGTGGGTGGACTGGTCACGGCGTTTCTGGTCGAGAAAGATCCAACCGCAGTTCCAATTCTAGACCGAGAGTACACGCGGCAGGCCATTATGCGCAGCTTCGAAAAGCTGACTCGCGATCTCGGCTGGATGATCGAGTTCATGCCAGCTCTGAAGATCAACAAGGAGCTCATGCGCGAACGTGCAGGGGCGTACTGGGCACAGGCTACCGACGTAGCCGGTGCCCTCGTCCGTGATAAGGGACTGCCTTGGCGAACAGCGCATCAGATAGTCGGGATCCTGGTGCGCTACACAAACGAGCGAGGCATCAAGCCTGCGGATGTGACCCCTGAGTTATTGGATGAGGCAGCCATCGAGTATATGGGACAGCCGGTTGGATTGAGCGTCGAGGTACTGCGCGATGCGCTTGACCCAACAGCCTTCGTCAATCGCCGGACCCTTTACGGTGGACCCGCGCCGCGGGAAGCGGGGCAGCGCCTGTCCGAGTACGAGGCGGCACTGTCTGAGGATAGTCGTAAGCTCGTGGCCGCTCGCGAACAGGTCAAGCGTGGCGCTATGGCACTGGAGCAGGCCATTGATCGTCTGCTCGCATGATCCAAATACTCAGGGTGACCGATGGCAGGATTGACTCTTTCTCAACAACTTGCGGCCGCTCTGTGCGGGCTAAGCCCGGATAATATCCCTGCTGCGGTCTTGCACGCGGCGAAACGAGTCCTCCTCGACGCCCTCGGCGCCGGGCTGGCGGGCTGCTCTACGCCCGAGGTCGAAGCCCTTGTCCGTGCGGCACAATCCTGGCAAGGCAATGGAGCGGTTACCGTCTGGGGACGGCCCGAACGTCTGGCGGCGCCTCACGCGGCCTTGGTCAATGGCACCGCTGTCCACGCTCGCGAAATCGATGACTTTGGCGGTTGTGGGCATTCCGGCGCGGTTGTCATTCCAGCGGTGCTAGCAGCCGCCGAGCTGTCGCACCCTACTGGGCTCGACCTTCTTGTGGCGATCGTTGCGGGATACGAGGCTGCTGCACGTGTGGTCGACCTGGTGGGCGGTTACGCAGCTCACAACGCGGTAGGCTGGCACAGCACAGGGACCTGCGGCGTGTTTGGTGCAGCAGCGGGTGCCTCGCGCATCTTGGGCCTCTCTCTCGAGCAGACCGCACATGCTCTGGGGTTGGCCGGCTCTTACACAGGTGGCATCTGGTCATTCATCGCTGATGGCGCAATGAGCAAGCGCTTGCACGCTGGTAAGGCCGCTGAGGCCGGAATAGTCGCCGCTTACCTGGCCCGAGAGGGCCTGACTGGCCCAAGCCACATCTTTGAAAACGATTGGGGTAGCTTTACCAGCCTGTACGGGGGCGAACGGGCAATGCCGGATGCCCTATTATGTGACCTTGGTAAGGAATTTCTCATCCTCCGCAGTGGCTTTAAACCCTACGCCTGCTGTCGAGCATGCCACAGCTCCCTAGACGCGGTCTTGCAGCTTCGTCAGCTCCATAATCTGAGTGTCTCCCAAATTCGTCATGTTGTGATCCACTCTTCTGAGCAGACCGCCCGGCAAGTGGGCAAGCAGGATGTTAAGAATGTCCTTGATGCCCAGATGAGCCTGCCATACAGCGTGGCCATGGCGCTCAGCGTGGGAAGGGCAGACCTCGAACATTTCCAGGCACCATATCTTGACGACTCCACTATTCGGGACCTAGCCTCGCGAGTGGCTGTCGTTGCTGAGTCCGCTCGGCCGTTGGACAGCCAGCCGACGGTGGAAGTCTATCTCATCGATGGTCGTGTGTTCTCAGCCACTGTAGAACATGCCAAAGGTGAACTTAGTAATCCGATGTCCGATGAGGAGCTCGAGACAAAATTTCTATCCCTGGCCGGAATGAGAGTCCACCGAGAACGCACGGAGCGACTGCAGGACCTCGTTTGGAATCTTGATCGACACGCCTCAAGTGCAGGCCTGATCAGCCTGCTCGCCGAACAGGAAGAGTGATAGACGGTATGACAAGATTCATCTTGCGCCGGCTGATCGAAGCTGTCCCCCTATTGCTGGCAGTGGTGGTGGTCAATTTTCTGATCATCCACCTTGCGCCGGGCGACCCGGTACAGGCGCTGGTGGGCAACTTCCCGGCGCCTCCAGAGTACGTGGAACGCGTGCGCAAAGAGTTCGGCCTCGATCAGCCGGTGTGGCGCCAGCTCGTCGACTATACTAGCAATGTCGCGCGGGGCAATCTGGGATTCTCCTTCGCAAATCGGCGACTGGTCAAAGACCTGATTCTCGAACGTGCGGCAAACACGCTCATACTCACCTTATCCGCGCTCACGTTTGCCGCTGTGCTCGGCGTGCTACTGGGTGTGAGCGCAGCAAGGCATCCTCGTACTTGGCAGGATACTCTGGTTACATCGGGCTCGATCTTGGGCTTCTCAATCCCCGTGTTCTGGCTTGGCCAGATGCTCATTCTACTCTTCGCCGTCCAGTTTGGCTGGTTGCCAGCCCAGGGGATGACCTCGGCCCGAGAGCAATACGACAGCTTGGGCGCTCTAGTTGACATCGGTCGGCACCTCATTTTGCCCGCCGTCGCTCTGAGTGTGCGCTACTTGGTTTCTAACGCGCGCCTGACGCGAGCTAGTATGTTGGAGGTTTTGGGCAGTGACTACATCGTGACTGCCAAAGCAAAGGGTGTGCCCATTGGTCGCATCCTCTATGTGCATGCCCTGCGCAATGCTCTTCTGCCAGTGATCACATCCATTGGATACAATTTTGGATATGTCTTAGCTGGCTCAGCGCTGGTAGAAACGGTGTTCGCCTGGCCGGGCTTGGGACGGCTTTTGTATGACTCGATGGCAACGCGTGATACTCCGGTTATCTTGGGCATCTTCCTCACAGTTGCCAGCATGGCCATTCTAGCAAACCTGCTCACTGACCTAGCCTACAGCTGGTTGGATCCCCGAATCCGTCGGACCCAGGTGAAGGGAGGTTAGTCGGTATGACAGGGCAACATCCCCTGGTGATGCAGCCTTCAATTAGTCAGACGATGCAGCGCTGGCAAGGGCTTCTAGATGGGTGGCGACGTTTCAGTAAGGGTAAACTGGCCGTGTTTGGGCTGTGTGTGGCGGTGCTCACTGTGCTGCTGGCCATGTCCGCCCCGCTGCTGACAGGCTATGATCCGCTGGCCATTAGCCGTGAGCGGCTGCTTTCCCCCACCTTAGTGCACCCAATGGGAACTGATAATGTCGGTAAGGACGTCTTCAGCGGGGTGCTGTATGGAAGCAGGGTTTCCTTGACCGTTGGTCTGCTAGCCGCATTCACCTCCTTCTCCGTCGGTCTTTTGATTGGCAGCCTGGCGGGCTACTATGGTGGGTCCCTCGACAGCCTGTTGATGCGCATCTCCGAGTTTTTCCAGATCATGCCACGCTTCTTCCTGGCGCTCTTGGTTGTGGCCATGCTAGGCGGTGGTCTTGAGAAGACGATTGCAGTCATCGGATTGTTGAGCTGGCCCGCAACAGCCCGAATCGTCCGAGCCCAGTTCCTGGCGCTCAAAGAGCGCGAGTTCGTTGAATCAGCACGAGCGATCGGATTTGGAGACCGGCATATCATCATTTCAGAGATTCTGCCAAATGCGCTACCCCCTGCCATTGTTCAAGGGACGCTGGACATCGCCCTGGCGATCTTGTTGGAGGCGAATTTGAGCTTTTTTGGTCTTGGGGACCCGCGTATGCCTAGCTGGGGCGAGATGCTCAACCGGGCGCAGCCCTTCCTCCGCAGTGCCTGGTGGATGTCTGTGTTTCCCGGTACCGCTATCTTTATCAATGTGCTGGCTTTCAACCTTGTCGGAGATGGGCTCAATGATTTGCTGAATCCCGAATTAAAGGAACGTTGATGAGACCTGGGACACATACCCAACAACCCCTGTTGGAACTGCGGGGGCTAAAGACCTGGCTATACATGTCTCGGGGCATTGTTCACGCCGTGGACGGCGTCGATCTAACGGTGTTTCCCGGAGAAAGTGTGGGCCTGGTGGGAGAATCGGGCTGTGGAAAGACGATGACTGCACGCTCAGTTCTTCGGCTGTTACCCGAGCCGCCAGCTAGGATCATAGGCGGTCAGGTGCTGTTTGGTGGGAAGGATCTGCTTGCACTTAGCAATGCCAAGATGGAGCAGGTCCGAGGGGCCGAGATCGCTATGGTGTTCCAGGATCCCTTCACGTACCTGAACCCGACCATGTGCATTGGGGATCAGATTGCTGAGGCTGTGTGGTTGCACCAGGGCGCTGTTGGCGTTGACAACCAAGTGGGTCAGGCACTCGAAAGAGTAGGGCTACCGGCCGACGCAGATTTTCGCCGCAGATATCCACATGAACTCAGCGGGGGCATGCGTCAGCGTGTCCTGATCGCCATCGCGTTGGCCTGTCAACCCAAACTATTGATTGCTGATGAACCTACGACCGCGTTAGACGTAACTTTGCAAGCTCAGATCCTGGCCCTACTCTGCAAGCTTAGAGTGGAGTTATCATTGGCGCTATTGTTGATCACCCATGACTTGGGAATTGTAGCTGAGCTATGTGATAGAGTGTACGTGATGTACGCCGGTCAGGTAATAGAAGAGGCTGCCGCAGTTAACCTTTTTGAGCAACCAAACCACCCTTACACGCAAGGGCTTCTGGCCGGAGCGCTGAGTATTGAGGAATTTCGACCGGTGCTGAAGACTATCCCTGGTACGGTCCCTGATCTGGTGGACCCAGACCCGGGATGTCGCTTTTGTCCACGCTGTGCTCAGGCGTTCGGCGACTGCATGGAAGATCCGCCGCTGATTACGTTGGGGGCCGGTTCAGTCGTCCGTTGTTGGCTCTATGCCACTGCTGGCAGCAGGAAAGTGGCAGTTGACCGGTAGGGGCGAACCTGTGCTCATAGCTGAAGGGCTCACCAAGCACTTCCGCATGTCTAGCGGATTTCTCAATCGTCGTCCCAGTCTCGTACGCGCTGTTGATGATGTCTCGCTTGAGATCGGAACCACCGAGACCCTGGCGTTGGTCGGCGAGAGCGGCTCAGGCAAGACGACGACCGCGAGACTGATATTGCGTCTCATCGAGCCAACGGCTGGGCGTGTGTTGTTCCAGGGACAGGATGTACATGCCTTGCGTGGCATGCCGCTCCGTCGCTTCCGGAAAGATGTACAAGTGATCTTTCAGGATCCACGTGCGGCGCTCAATCCTCGGAGGACCGTCTTCGAGATATTACGTGACCCGCTGTTGCTTCACGGCTTGGCCTCACAATCTGAAGTCCGTTCGATTGTTGCAGAGATCCTGGAACGCGTGGGGCTATCGCCGGCCTATCGATACCTGGATCGGTACCCGCGCGAGTTCAGTGGAGGGCAGCTCCAACGCATTTGCGTAGCGCGCGCTATCTCTCTGCAGCCCAGGCTAGTGGTAGCAGACGAACCAGTCTCTGCCCTTGACGTTTCCGTGCGCGCTCAGATCCTCCAGCTGATGCAATCCTTGCAGCAAGATAGTGGGCTGGCATATCTATTCATTACACACGATCTGGCTGTGGTGAGAGCTATAGCTCACCAGGTAGCGGTCATGTATCTGGGCAAAATCGTCGAGTCCGGGCCAGTGGAGAGCATCTTCACCGATCCCCTGCATCCCTACACGCGTGCTCTCCTTTCAGTAACTCCTGTCCCTAACCCACGTCGAGCCCGCGAACGGGATCGGATAATATTGCACGGCGAGATTCCATCGCCGGCCAATCCACCGAGTGGATGCCGCTTCCATACTCGCTGCCCGTTCGTTATGGATGCCTGTAGAACACAAGAGCCTAACTTGCGGCTGCTGAGCGAAGGTCACCAAGTTGCTTGTCATCTCATCAAGGGCTAAAGATAGTTCTGCTAGGCAAAGGCCTACGCAATCTCTAATCTACTCATAATCGTAACCTCATGCATTGTATTCCTCATCCTGGCTGAAAAATTAGTTTTCGGAAGCTTTGTAGACTCCATGCATTCTGCCGTGAGCGTTGTCCTCTAGAAAGACGACACCGATTCGAGGTCGTTTGATATAATACATAATATAAAATTGCCGAAAGGCTGCGGTGGATCGGTTCCGATCATCATTTGGTTCAGGGAGAGTTATGACTTGATCCTAGCCGGCTTACTCCCACTGATTGAGAACATGCACGACCTTCAGCACCTGGTAGCGGCCCTGCGCACCAGTTCCTGGAATTGTCTTCGAGTGGCTGTGATAGATGCGGCCAAACCAGCTCTTCTGGCCTGTCTCCAGCAGGGGCTTGATCGTCCAATGCTTTGTATCACAACAAGTGGACAACGTGCTCAGCAAGTTTACGACCAGCTATCAGCGTGGTCAGTTTCTCCAGACTTGATCCATTTGTACCCTGCACCCGACACCCTATTTTATGAACGCATCCCTGCCGATGTGAACGGACTGCGGCAGCGTCTCCGCAGTATGGCGGCCCTGGCCCAGCATTACGGCCCGCTGACCAATGTTTCGCCACCTGAGAACTCCCCCATCGTCGTAGCATCGGCGAAGGGCTTAATGCAAAGAATAACCCCTCCCCACCGCTTCGCCTCTGATACCCCTGTCCTAAGACAAGGGCAGTCCTTGAACCCGGCGGATATGCTCAGACATTGGCTGACCATCGGTTATTCGCCGGCCACTATGGTTGAAGAACCGGGAACGTTCAGTCGGCGTGGGGGTATCATCGATATCTTTCCCCTCACGAACACTGAGCCCGTGCGTATCGAGCTCTTCGGTGAGAATATAGAGAGCATTCGACTGTTTGATCCAGCGACCCAGCGATCCCTGGTGAAGGTATCCTCCGTTCTGATAACCCCTACGCTCTCTGTACCATCTCAAAAGGATAGGAGTGGGTTTGAGGCATTACTGAAGCTCGATCTCTCGCGCTGCCATTCAGAGGTACAAGAGGAATGGCGCCGGGATCTGGAGCGACTTGAGCGGGGGGAGTCATTCGCGGGGATTGAGTTCTACGCGCCATACTATACGGAGGCTACCATTCTTGATTATCTTCCGGCCAATGGGCTGCTGGTACTCGATGAGCCAGAAGGCGTGCAAACAGCTATCCAAGACCTGGAGCAGCAGGCAACCGAGTTGCGCCATGAGCTTATCCGAAGTGGGCAATTGCCCAGCGATTATGCTGTCCCTTACCTCGGCTGGGAAGAGCTCTCCACCAAATTAAGGCAAGGGGAACGTGTATTGAGCTTCGCCTGGCACGGGGATCAATTCTGTGGGGAGGATAACCTTTGGGATCTCCGGGAGAGTTTTCAGAATGTCATCGGCTATGGGGGAAGTCTCAATCTGGTTATGGATGATTGTCGGAAGGCTCTTCAAGATCGGAATAGGGTGGTGCTGGTCACGCAACAGTCCAAACGGCTGGCGGAGCTATTCCGAGAGGAGGAGCTTTTTGTCACATCTGTAGAACAGATTGAGCAAGCACCCCAGCCAGGTACGTTAAATATTGTTCATGGTTTGGTGGGTGGGGGGTTTCAGGTACCCGATAGTCGAGAGGGGCTCATTCTGCTCACAGACAGCGAAATGTTTGGATGGTCCAAGCCAAGGCGGGCGGTGCGCCGACGGGCTGCCCTTGAAGCGACTGTGTTGAGCGATTTAGAGATCGGTGACTTTGTGGTGCATATCGAGCATGGCATAGCTCGCTATCAAGGACTGACAAAACTGACCTCGAATGGGGTTGAGCGAGAATACCTGCTCTTGGAATATGCGGAGGGCGATCGCCTCTATGTTCCTACTGATCACTCCGATCGTGTGAGCCGTTATATTGGAGCTGGCGAATCTCTCCCAGTCTTACACCGCTTGGGCAGCCTGGAGTGGATGCGGACGAAAGAGCGTGCGAGAACAGCGGTCAAGAATGTTGCGAAGGAGCTGCTGGAACTTTATGCGGCGCGTGAGGTGAAACAGGGGTATGCCTTCGCTCCGGATAGCCCCTGGCAGGGTGAGCTGGAAGCATCCTTTCCCTATTTAGAGACGCCTGATCAGGCCCAGGTCATCGCTGAAGTCAAAATGGATATGGAAAAGAGTAAACCTATGGATCGCCTGATTTGTGGTGATGTCGGCTATGGTAAGACAGAGGTGGCTCTCCGGGCGGCCTTCAAGGCCGTTATAGACGGTAAGCAGGTAGCCATCTTAGTACCGACTACCGTCCTTGCTCAACAGCATTTCAATACGTTTCGAGAACGTCTCCAGCCTTTCCCCGTCCGTCTGGAAATGTTGTCTCGCTTTCGCTCTGCGGGGGAGCAAAGGGAAATCCTTCAGGGTTTGCGGCTGGGGACCATTGACATCTGCGTTGGTACGCATCGCTTAATCCAAAAGGATGTTGTATTTAGGGATCTGGGCTTAGTGATCATCGACGAAGAACAGCGGTTTGGTGTCGTGCATAAGGAGCGCTTGAAGCAGCTGCGAAAAGAGGTAGATGTACTTACCCTGACGGCGACGCCAATTCCACGCACGCTGCATATAGCCCTTACTGGCATCCGTGATATGAGCACGATAGAAACTGCTCCGGAGGATCGTCTTCCCATCAAAACTTACGTTTTGGTGTACGATGAAAGAGTCATTCGAGAGGGCATATTGCGAGAGTTGGAGCGCGGGGGCCAGGTTTATTTTGTGCACAACCGAGTGCAAAGTATATATGCCATTGCTGAGCACCTGCGCCGATTAGTTCCTGAGGCGCGCATTGCTATCGGACATGGACAAATGCTCGAAGAGCAGCTGGAAAAAGTGATGCTGGATTTCGCCGCCGGCCGGTATGACGTGCTCGTTTGTAGTACCATAATCGAGTCGGGCTTGGATATCCCGAACGTGAACACCATCTTTGTGAACGAAGCATATCGTTTTGGATTAGCACAGCTGTACCAGCTGCGCGGTCGCGTTGGTCGAGGGGCAAGCCGGGCCTACGCTTATTTCTTGTTTGATAGAGACAGAAAACTCACCCCGACGGCAGAGAAACGCCTGAGAACCATCTTTGAGGCCACCGAATTGGGGGCAGGATTTCGGATCGCCATGAAGGACTTGGAGATCCGAGGGGCTGGGAACATGCTTGGGGTGGAACAACATGGGCATATCGCCGCTGTTGGTTTTAATCTTTATTGTCGTCTTCTAGCTGAGGCCGTGCGGGAGTTACAGGGCAAGGAAGAGAAGGAACTCCCAGCTATCACTTTGGATCTACCTTTGAGCGCTTATCTGCCAGCTGATTATATTGAGGATGAACTGCAGCGCTTGAATCTCTATCAGCGACTGGCGGGCATGGGAAGTATAGACCGGCTTGGCCATATCGTCACCGAGGTGCACGATCGCTTCGGGCCCTTGCCGCCGCCAGCCCTCAATTTGATTTATCTGCTGCAACTCAGGCTATGGGCTGCCTTCGTGGGGATAGAGTCCATTTCCAGTGTTGGCAAGGAAATCATCATTCACCTGAACAGAGAGACCAAGCCAGAATGGCGTTCGCTTTTGCAACACTTTGGAAATGTCCTGAAAATAGGACACAGACAGATAAGGCTCAGCTACCAGTTAGCATCGGCGCATCCGCCTTCCGGCCATTTGGGGGGATCAGGGTACAAATGGATGGATACCTTGCAGCAGCTGCTGGAGTCTTTGGCTGAAGGGTCTATGGGCACAACGCACGTAGCAGCTGAGGAGTATAAGTAAACTTTTTCGGGCAACAATATATATGATTGCGTTCAGATGCCTCCGTGACAGTTAGAGGATGTTGATAAGTAGTAGTGGGGAGGGGGTATGGGGGAGGGGTATCCACATGTGGATAACTTCTTGCCCCAGGACTGGTCAAAAAGAGAGCCT